>CAIQLE010000082.1 GCA_903872555.1 uncultured bacterium | reverse complement strand
CTTGCTCCTATGCTGGTGGTAATCTCCGCCACGGCATACGTGGGCATCACGGGTCTGGATCAAAGCGCTGGCGTCTCCATCGTCGGTATTGTGCCTTCAGGACTACCCTCACTGTCCTTACCTGCTTTCGGATGGGAGCAAATCAGCTTACTGTGGCTACCCGCTTTACTTATTTCACTCGTGGGCTTTGTCGAAAGCGTGTCTGTCGCTCAGTCACTTGCGCTAAAACGCGGCCAGCGCATACAGCCGGACAAGGAATTGCTCGGCATAGGTGCGGCCAATCTCGCCAGCGCTTTCTCGGGTGGTTATCCCGTCACCGGCGGATTCGCGCGCTCTGTCGTGAATTTTTCTGCCGGCGCGAACACCCCCGCAGCCGGTCTGATCTCGGCTGTGCTGATGTCAGCGGTGATCGCCGGTATGACAGGCTGGTTTCATTATCTGCCCCATACCGTGCTGGCCGCCACCATCATGGTGGCTGTGCTTGGCCTGATTGATATACACACGCTGGTGGAAGCCTGGCATTACGACAAAGCAGATGCCTTGTCGCTCTTGCTAACCTGTGGCGGCGTGCTACTGCTGGGTGTAGAAGAAGGGATTCTGCTCGGTGTAGTGCTGTCGCTGGCCGTGCTGGTCTGGCGCAGCAGTCATCCCCATATGGCGGTGGTCGGTCGCGTACCGGGAACCGAGCATTTCCGCAATATCGACCGTCATCAGGTCGAGGTTTTACCGGGACTGATCGCCTTGCGCATTGATGAAAGTCTGTACTTTGCGAATGCCCCGGTCATAGAAGAAAAGATAGAAACCCTGATCCAAACGCATGCCGGAACTCGCTGTATACTCCTGATCCTTTCAGCAGTGAACCAGCTCGACACCACCGCGCTGGGCATACTCACAGAGCTGGAGAAAAGCCTTGCGTCGCGCAATATCCTGCTGCAATTTTCAGAGATCAAAGGACCCGTCCTTGATCGCCTGCGTTCTACCCCCCTTGGTGAGCGCATGAGTGGCCGGATCTTCCTCAGTACGCATCAGGCTTTTCTCACTTACGCTGACACACATTGAACTATTCGCTTATTTAAGCGGGAAAGATGGTACTCATGGAGTTAGGCGCACTGGCACTGGCACGTTTGCAATTTGCATTCACTGTCAGCTTTCATATTATTTTCCCTGCATTTTCTATCGGACTGGCCAGCTATCTCGCTGTGCTGAATGGTCTGTCTTTACTGACGGGCCGTGAAGTCTTTAACAGCCTGTTCAACTACTGGAAAAAAATCTTTGCAGTTGCGTTCGGCATGGGCGTGGTCTCGGGTCTGGTGATGAGCTATCAGTTCGGCACCAACTGGGCAGTGTTTTCGGATAAGGTCGGTCCGGTACTGGGACCCCTCATGGGCTATGAAGTCTTGTCGGCTTTTTTCCTTGAAGCCGGCTTTCTGGGCGTGATGCTGTTTGGACGAGAACGCGTCGGCGCCAAATTACATTTCTTTGCAACCGCCATGGTGGCACTCGGCACCTTCATGTCAGCCTTCTGGATTCTTTCCGTGAACAGCTGGATGCAGACACCTGCCGGTTACGGCATCAATGCCGCAGGACAGTTCATCGTTCTCGACTGGTGGGCCGTGATTTTCAATCCTTCTTTCCCCTATCGTCTGGTGCATATGCTGCTGGCAGCGTATCTGACCACGGCCTTTGTGGTCGGTGCGGTCGGTGCCTATCATTTGCTCAAGGGTCGCCACAGCACGCAAGATAATACCGGCGCCAAAACCATGTTCTCTATGGCGATGTGGATGATCATCTGCACCGCGCCTTTGCAAATCATTGCCGGTGATTTTCATGGACTCAATACCATGGAATATCAGCCAGCAAAAATAGCTGCGATGGAAGGTCATTTCGAAACGCATGCCGGTGCGCCACTGATTTTGTTTGGCATCCCCGACACAGCGAATGAACGTGTCAATGCCCAGATCGCCATTCCCAAACTCGGTAGCCTGATCCTGAAACATGATCCGGATGGCGTAGTACGTGGTCTCAAAGAATGGCCGGCAGATCAGCGTCCTCCGGTGGGCGTACTGTTCTGGAGTTTCCGCATCATGGTCGGCATAGGCATGGCCATGCTCGGCATAGGTCTCTGGAGTCTGGCACTGCGCGCCAGAAAAAAATTATATGAAGCGCCCTGGCTGCACCGTGCCGCAGTACTCATGGGCCCCGCCGGTTTCATCGCTGTGATCGCAGGCTGGATCACCACCGAAGTCGGCCGCCAGCCCTACACCGTGTATGGTTTACTCAGTACAGCACAATCCGCTTCTTCGATTGCTGCACCGGCAGTCAGTGCATCACTGCTGGCGTTTATCGTGGTGTATTTCTCGCTGTTCGGTGCCGGCACGTTTTATCTGCTGCGCCTGATGCGCAAGGCACCGGAGCGGATTGAATCTGAACTCTCCACATCGGCACCGATACGCGCCGCCGGCATCATGCCCGCGCCCGTCATTCATGCAGCCGAAGGGAGAGCATCATGATGCATCTCGACTTGCCACTGATCTGGGCCGGGCTGATCGCCTTTGCTGTACTCGCTTATGTGATTCTGGATGGCTTTGACCTCGGAGTCGGCATCCTCTTTCCCTTTGTGAAGGGGGAGTCTTCGCGCGACCAGATGATGAATTCTGTCGCCCCGGTCTGGGACGGCAATGAAACCTGGCTGGTGCTGGGCGGTGGCGGTTTGTTTGCCGTTTTCCCTCTCGCCTATGCCGTCATCATGCCGGCGCTGTATGCGCCCATCATCGCCATGCTGCTGGCACTGGTGTTCCGTGGTGTGGCCTTTGAGTTCCGCTGGAAAACCCAACGCGGCAAATTTATCTGGGACTGGGCTTTTGCTACCGGCTCTACTGCGGCCGCTTTTTTTCAGGGCATCGCACTGGGCGCGTTTGTACAAGGCATTCCGGTGGCAGATCGCGCCTATGCCGGAGGCTGGTGGGATTGGCTGACACCGTTTAGTCTCACCACCGGTGCCGCACTGGTGATTGGTTATGCTCTCTTAGGCGCTACCTGGCTGATTTACAAAACCAAAGGTGAAGTGCAGGAAAAATGTGTGGGCTTTGCCTGGATCAGCGGCGCTCTGACGCTGGCACTGATAGGCATCGTCAGCCTCTGGACACCCTTCCTGAATGATCATTTCATGGCACGCTGGTTCGCCTGGCCGCAAGCGTTGTACGTCATGCCTGTGCCAGTGCTGGTTGCTGCCTGTGCGTTCGCTTTGTATCGCGGACTGCGTGACCGGCGTGAACTGATGCCCTTCATCGCTTCGCTCGGCCTGTTCGTGCTGTCCTTCATAGGCTTGTGCATCAGCTTCTATCCGCACATCGTGCCGTCTTCAGTCACCCTGTGGCAGGCTGCGGCACCCGACAATAGTCTGGCCTTCCTGCTGGTGGGCGCGGTTGTTTTGCTGCCCATGATCTTGCTCTACACGGCGTATTCGTATTGGGTATTCCGCGGCAAAGTCGATGCAGCCGGCGGCTATCACTGATGCAGCAATTAGTAAAAAGACTGGGATGGTTTGTACTGATCTGGGCGCTGTCGGTGGCTGCGCTCGGTGTGGTGGCGATGCTGATACGCTGGGCGCTCAGGGCATAGAGCCCTGAGCTCAGTGGAACAAATCAGCCTTAATCAGAAGAAGGCCTGTATGCCAGTCTGGGCGCGACCCAGAATCAGCGCGTGCACATCGTGCGTTCCTTCGTAAGTGTTCACCACTTCCAGATTCACCAAATGGCGAATCACGCCGTATTCATCACTGATACCGTTACCGCCCAACATGTCACGCGCAGTGCGTGCGATTTCCAGCGCCTTGCCACCGGAATTGCGTTTCATGATGGACGTAATTTCAACCGCAGCTGTCCCTTCATCTTTCATACGTCCCAGACGCAGACAGCCCTGCAAGCCCAGTGCAATCTCGGTCTGCATGTCGGCCAGTTTTTTCTGCACCAGCTGGGTTGCAGCCAGTGGGCGACCAAACTGATGTCTATCCAATGTGTACTGACGGGCGGTATGCCAGCAAAACTCTGCCGCGCCCATCGCACCCCAGGCAATGCCATAGCGCGCTGAGTTAAGACAGGTAAACG
>CAIQLE010000081.1 GCA_903872555.1 uncultured bacterium | reverse complement strand
TGCTTGATTCGCCCGTGACTGTTACTACCCGCGGCGGAGAATTAGCGATTACCTGGGAAGGCGGCGATGCTGCGGTCATGCTGACCGGGCCGGCGGTCAGTGTGTTTGAAGGTAGTATCGATATTTGAGCAGGCAGAGACACTAGGCGCTGCGTCCGGTATGCACGCCTCTTTGTGTCATCAGGTGACGGAAACGATACAGTCGCTGGCGATAATTTCCCTCCGGTCCTAAGCTGCCTTTTCCTTCGACCACATCAAAAATTCGCGCAGCCCTGTCCAGCGACTGTCGCTGATCACCTGTTTGTATCTGAATCAGTCTGCGCTTGCTGCGCGGGTGTTCTGCCCGGATATCAATTTCAAGACAATGGCCATGATCAGCGGCCTCCACATCAATCAGCAATGCCTCGGCACGCGTCAGACCAAACCAATAACCCAGCTCTATACGCGCTGACAGGAAAGGATGTTGCTGATTCATCTCGCGACTGAATGAAGCCCGCGCCAGATGCGCCCATTCAGCCTTGCGTACGGGCGGCGCAATCTTGTCCAACAAGGTTTTCGCTTCCCGACTGCCTTGACCAGATGCTTTTTGCAGCCAGTAGACTGCGCGAATATCTGCACTAGGTTCCAGCCTGCGCGCACGCCAGGCCACCAAACCCAACTCCAGTTGCGCTCGAATATGGCCGGCAACGGCCGCCAATTCGAGATAGCGTCGCGCCTCGGTCACACTGCGCCTTGAAAACTCTGGCTTGAGATAAATGCGATACAAACCATACCAGGCTTGGGCCGACCCTTGTTCGGCCGCCAGTGCCAGCCAGCGTATCGCTTTTTTGTAATGCGCCACACCGGCCACCATGGTCAGGCGCACGCCATTTTCATCCATGCGCGCTATCCAGAGCCCATAGGCCAGTTGCGCACTGATCTCCCCGCCCTCGGCAGCCATTCTCAGATAGCGCTCTATCAAGCGTGTGTTCGGGTCGGCCGTCAGCATCAGGGCCTTGGCGCAACGCGCCAGCAAATCGAGTTCCTGCTCCGTAAATGGCCGCCGGCGCGCATGATGGCCCATATGGTGGCGATCCGCTTCTTGCGCCATAGGCAATGCCCAGAACAGGAATTTCAAATAATCCATCTGCGCCCATGCATAGTCTGCCAGTGCCTGCTGAGCTTCGGCGAGTCCGCCTCTGGCAGCTTTTGCCGCCCAGTCGAGCGCAGCATCGCGCCGTTGTCTGGCCTGTGGCGACATCTCCTGAGGCTTGATCTGGGCGTTCAGTTCGCGCGCCCCGAGCTGCTGGGCCAACAGCCACTGCGCATCCGCAAGCCCGGCTTCGGCCGCCATTTGCAAAGAGCGCAAGCCCTTCTGCCTGAGCAAATTGTCCGCATGTCCCCATAGGCTGAAAACCAACATCGCCAGCACCAGTCCGGCACGCGCCGACCCGCCCTCGAAGGCACGTTCATACCAGAGCGTCACCTTCAGAGGCTCGGCTGACTGGCGTGCAATTTCGAAGGGTACATGCTCGCCTATGAGCATCCAGGCCTCTTGCTGGTTCTGTTCGGCCGCCTTTTCCAGCCAATGCAAAGCGGTCGCATGGCTCTGAGGCAGGCTGGCACTGCCAAACAAATAGCGTTTGCCCAGCGCGAGCTGCGCATGAGCCTGACCTGCACGC
>CAIQLE010000080.1 GCA_903872555.1 uncultured bacterium | reverse complement strand
GCCAGCTGATCAGAGCTCAGCGCACTCGCATCTGCTCCCAGACCAGTGACTTGCGCTGCGCCCAGTGCGGCCAGCGCGCTGGTGGTGAGACCAACGATATTGATGCTGGTCAGGGCTGACAGACCAAGCGTACCCAGACCGCGGGCATCGCTGCCCAGCGCTGCCACCTGATCCGAGCTCAGGCTGGCTATCGCTGCCGTCGCCAGTCCCATGACATTTTGGGTGGTGAGTGCCACCAGCTGGGCTGTCGTGAATTCACTGGCATCGCTGCCCAGAGAAGCAATCTGCGCCGAGTTCATGGCTGCCAGAGCGCCGCTCGTCAGACCCGTAATATTTACTGTCGTCAGCGCTGCCAGACCTGCCGTATTCAGCGACTTGGCATCGGAGCCCAGACCTGCAATCTGACTGGAGGTCATGATGGCCAGAGCTGTACTGGCCAGAGCACCGATATTGACTGTGGTGAGCGCAGCCAGATCATCCGTACCCAAACCGCTGGCATCCACATCCAGAGCAGCGACCTGAGAGGAATTAAGTGCCGCCATGGCACCCGTTGTCAGACCCGAAATATTGGTAGTCGTTAGTGCACCCAGAGCAGCTGTAGATAACATTCTGGCATCGCTACCCAGAGCTACAATTTGCTTGGAGGTCATTGCCGCAACCGCAGTTGCAGCCAGACCACCCATATTCACCGTTGTCAGTGCATCGAGCTGCGCTGTCGTCAGCGCTTTCGCATCAATGCCCAAGGCCGCAACCTGGCCATAGCTGATGGCTGCAATTGCAGCCGTGGTCAGGCCGCTAATATTGAGGGTTGTCAGTGCATCAAAGGCCACGGTATTCAAACCGCGAACATCGCTGCCCAAAGCCGCGACCTGAGCAGAGCTCATGGCACCCACCACCCACTGGCTCAGCGAGCCTATATTCAGGGTCGTCAGTCCATCAAGCTGCGCTGTTGTCAGCGAGCTTAAATCAAGACTGGTGATCGAGCGGACGTCCGCGGTGGTCCATGCTGCAACGGATTTGGTTGGAATTGTCACTTATATATCCCAGACTTAATATTCAGGCACGACTTTGCATCAGAGAGCGCGACATACCGCGCATGAAAACCCGCACTTTGCGCAGATTTTCGGCTTATCTATCGCTTCGACAGTAGTGCTGAAAACTTTAGAAGTATTTTTAAAATGGCGCACTGGCCATGGAACGCTGAGAGAGAGCGTTTTCTATTCGGTAATGAAACTATCAGGTAGAAAGTTATACCGCAGCACTTGGGAAGTAAAACATGCTTAAAGCCGTAACACCCGTAATGCTTTGCATAAATCGGATCAATACATTACGCGTTTGATAATTAAACTCAAAAATTGTTACGTATTTCGCAATATACGTTCACGATTGATCCCCGAATGGCTCACGATCTAAAGAATGAAGCCACCGAACCGATAAATGAAGTATCTATGAAATCAGGTTCTGCTAACCATGTTCATATTAGAAAAAGCCTCGCCACAAGCTGTTTATACTGAACGAGTCTCTTATCCCTTCGATGAGATGTTCGTTGGCGATAGCATTTTGATCAATGATTTCAAAAAAGCGGAAAGCGCCCGCATCTCGGCACTTCAATACGCCAAGCGACGCGGCGGCATCTATAAATTCTCACTTCGAAAAACCCGCGAAGGCTGGCGTATTTTCAGAGTCGCTTAAAACGGCACCCGGCAAAAAACCAGATCATGATCTGGTTTTTTTATGGCCAGTCGTGAGTTGAAATATCAAAATTGAAAAACGAGAATTGAAACACGGGAATTGAAACACAAGACAGCCCAGTTCCGCGGTATGCTAAAGCACAAGCAATCGTCCCAATAACATCAGGGAATACCTTAAAGGCTCATATGTCTGAAGAATCACAAATTTTCCGCGGCGATCAGGAACCTCAAGCAACAGCAGGTCAGTCAGCGCCGAAGAAACCCAAAGCAGTCCCTGCGGCCAAGCCAGCACCTGAAGCTGCCATCACCCCTGAACCCGTACAGGCTGAGGCAGAGGCAGCGCCTGAACCTCAGGCAAGCATAGCCGCGCCCGTCAGCGCAGCGCCCCTGCCGGAACTGAATATGCACATAGAAGCATCCGACCTCTGGCATATGTCAGAAAAAATGAAGGCAAGGATTTCCAGTCTCTCTTCAAGTACAGCAAGCACGGTTCACAGTCTGGAATCGCAGGAAGAAACCAACAAGCGTCTGGAGAAGCAGCTCAAATCGCTCTAGAGATCACGTGTCTTCATGTGCTTCCTGCCACATGGGCAGGAAGCACATCCCTGCCCTGTCACTCTTTGAAGACCTGCATTTTCTCGACAAAATATTCAGTATCGCCAAAGCAGCTGCTAGGCACGCCTTTGTGCTGAACATAGGTCAGCACCAGTCGCTTGCCTGCGTTATCGATCAACTGTCTGGCCACCGCTTCATCACGTACCGTGAATTCGAATTTTTCCGGCACCAGACCCGGCATCGTCGTCAACAGCAATTCACCTTCCCAGGTTTTACAGATCCAGCCCTTCTGTGAAAATTTTTGCATCAGCCCTGCACGCTCGCCCGCAGAATAAGTCCAGTGCAAAGTAATCCAGACATAGGCAAAAAATAGCGAAACAACGATCACTATTAATGCGACAAGACCCGCCAACAGCTTTCGTAATCCAGACATGACTATCCTTAGCAATGAAAAACAAACCGGCATGCTACTTCAGAAGCCGCAGCAAGGCCGGCAAAGCCGCTGCATGCGCATGTGAGTGGAGTGTGAGTGTTTAAAAAATAAGACCTTCGCCCTGCCCCGCCTATCCATTTACAATGCGGGCTGAATTTATTTTCGTTATCCGTAATGTAATACAATCCGCTTATGAATGATGACCTACTCATCCCGCTGATCATTACCGCTGTGGCTGCCATGTCCATAGGCGCCATCTATCTGCTGTCTCTGCTGCTGGGTGATGGCAATGCCGGGCATGATGATGATACCGATGATGAAGCCGTAGCCGATGACAAAGACGCTGGCAATCACACAGCAGATGACCAGACCGCAGTAAAGCCGGATCAAAAAACCGAACACAAAGCAAAGCACTAGAACGCACACTGTCCTGTTCTCACGCTACCTTGACGCTTATCCTCTCTCTCCTTACCCTCACGTTTTTTAAATGATGCAATTCACAGATGCCTTACTGGTAGGTGCCGGCGCATTTCTGGCGGGCGGCATGAATGCCATTGCCGGTGGCGGCACCTTCTTTTCCTTCCCGGCGATGCTAGCCGCGGGCGTGCCTCCTATCACTGCAAATGCCAGCAATACCGTCGCCCTCTGGCCTGCCAGCCTCTCCAGCGCCTGGGCCTATCGCCATGAAGTAATGCGTCACGGACGCTGGGCTGTTTTATTAGGTGCGCTTTCCATGCTGGGTGGCTTGCTGGGTGGACTGCTGCTGCTGGCGATTTCAAATGAAACCTTTTCCCGACTGGTGCCCTGGCTGTTACTGGTGGCCACTACCCTGTTTGCCTTCAGTTCACAAGTAGGACGTGTGATTGCATGGGTAAAACGCCGTTTGCATCTGCGTGAACGTGAAACCATAGGCAGCCCCGGTGGTGCCGTGTTCCAGCTAATGGTGGCTATCTATGGCGGATTTTTCGGTGCCGGGATGGGCATACTCACGCTCGCCTCACTGGCGATACAAGGCTATGAAGACATACAGGAAATCAATGCGCTGAAGAACCTGACTTCAGCAATGAATTACACTGTCGCTGCGCTGACCTTTGTGGT
>CAIQLE010000079.1 GCA_903872555.1 uncultured bacterium | reverse complement strand
GTTCTCAGGCACATACCCTAAACCGCAGTGGGCGATGCGGAAGGCCGGCAATCCAAGAATTTCCTGTCCTTTGAAATTAACGGAGCCAGTTGCCTGAACCAGACCCATCGCCGCCTTCACCGTGGTTGAACGGCCGACGCCGTTGCGTCCCAGAAGGCTGACAATTTCACCTTGTCCTACCTGCATATTTACACCATGCAGGACATGGCTTTTTCCATAGTAAGCATGCAGGTCTTTAATATCCAACAAGGTACTCATACGCCCTCCTGCTGAGGCGCATGGCTACCCAGATAGGCTTCCTGAACGCGGGCATTGTTGCGTATCGCCTGAGGCGTGTCACAGGCCAGCACCTCGCCATACACCACCACCGCGATCCTGTCAGCCAGCCCAAAGACAACGCTCATGTCATGCTCGACCATCAGCAAGGTTTTACCTTCAGTGACACGGGCAATCAATTCAACCGCAGCATCCGATTCAGAGCGGCTCATGCCTGCGGTCGGTTCATCCAGCAAAATAACTTCTGCACCACCGGCAACGGTGATGCCTATTTCCAAGGCACGCTGTTCTGCATAAGTCAGCAAGCCCGCAGCAATATCTCTACGCCAGCCCAGGCCTATCGCCTCCATCACTTCCTCGGCACGCTCACGCGCATCGCGCAGTTCATCCAACTTTTGCCAGAAGGAATATTGATAGCCCAGTGACCATAAAACTGCACAGCGCAAATTCTCAAATACAGATAAACGATGAAAAATATTCGTGATCTGAAAACTGCGGGATAAACCTAAACGATTGATCTGATACGGCGCAAGGCCCGTAATATCCTGACCATTCAATAACACCTGACCACTGCTGGGAGCGAAGCGTCCTGAGATCAGATTAAACAGCGTAGATTTGCCTGCGCCGTTTGGTCCGATCACGGCAATGCGCTCACCAGGGCTGACACTCAGATCAATCCCACGAATGATGTGGGCATGACCAAATTGCTTGCTTAGCTGGCGCAGTTCGAGTGAAGGTGTGATCATTTTGCCGTCCTCGCCAACTGATGTTCTATTTCAGCGTTGACTGTGCCCCAGATATCCACGAAGGGTCTGCGCGTTACGATGAATGAGAGACCACCTGCGATCAGCAAACCCGTCGCCAGCAGCCAGTGGGTTGCGATAGCGGTATCCAGTTCAACACCAGCGAAATGCATACGGCTGCTTTGCGCAGAATCGAGAGACCAGTGATACAGCATTTCTATCAGCATGATGACGCCAGCTGCAGCAATCACAGCAGAGGCCATCATGGCCAGTCCCGCAGGTAACAGACGCCGCATCTTGCCTTGCATGAGGATGCGCAAATTCATCATGATCAGACTGGCCAGTCCACCGGGGGCGTACATCACCATCAGAATAAAAAACAGCCCCAGATAAAGTTGCCAGGCTTTGGTAAATTCAGACAGCATCACGGTGAGAAAGATACCCACAACCGCACCCAGCATAGGGCCGAAGAAAAAGCCTATACCACCGATGAAGGTAAACAGTAGCACCGCACCTGAACGTACCGCACTGACATTTTCAGCACTGACGATTTCAAAATTAATCGCTGACAGGCCGCCAGAGATGCCGGCAAAAAATCCGGACAGAATCAGCATCAGATAACGCACACGCTGAGTGTCATAACCTATGAATTCCACGCGCTCAGGATTATCACGTACCGCATTCGCAATCCGTCCGAGGGGCGTATGTGCAATCGCAAACATGGCTGCGGTGCTGACAAACAGCCAGAAAGCAATCAGGTAATACACCTGTATCTGCGGGCCGTAGCTAATACCAAACAAGGGCTGGCCGAAAACGCGGTTACCCGATACACCGCCCTCACCACCAAAAAATCCCGGAAACATCAGCGAGCAGGCAAACACCAGTTCAACGATGCCCAGTGAGATCATGGAAAAGGTGGTGCCCGAACGTTTGGTGGTGACATAGCCAAACAAGGCGCCGAAGCATAAACCGGCCAGACCACCGATGAATGGCACGAGGCTCAATGGCACAGGGATAGCGCCCTGACT
>CAIQLE010000078.1 GCA_903872555.1 uncultured bacterium | reverse complement strand
TGGGGAAAAAGAATCCCATCCTGTGTTGCAGTTGGTGAGTGCGTATCTGAAAGGTGCGCCGGTGACGCGTTTAGAAACGCTCCTGACGCAGTCACAACAAACTTCACTCAAGCTGAATCAGCTCAGGCATACGCCGCTGCCGGGCAGACAGCGCTGGTGGCATTTGCCCGAGGATGTCAACGTACAGCAGGAACAGGATTATTCATTCTCGCAGCTGGAAAAACAGATCTTCAATCCCTATCACTGGTTGCTCACACAGGGAGCGAAACTTCGTTCGGGCAGCTTGCGCGCGGTCTCGCATGAGGTTCGTTTGAAGGGCTTGTTAGCTCACAGTCTGATTGATCGCTTTTATCAGCAGGCGGATGCGTTGCATCAGTCAGAGGCTCAGTTCCAGAACTGGTTTGCGCATGAGTTTGATCAGTTGATGCAACAGGAAGGCGCCGTCTTTCTGATGCCAGGCCGGCGCATGGAATTGGAAAATCTGCGCCAGTCTTTGGCTTTGGCGATGAAGGAATTACGCAGCCTGATGCAACGATCAGTCATCACGCAGGTCGAGACGGAAAAAACTTTGGCAGGGCAATTTCAGGGCGGGCCCTTAAAAGGCTATGCCGACATGGAGTTGAGTAAAGACGATCAGACGCGTGCCATTGTGGACATCAAATGGTCGGGCAAGAAGCATAGAGAAAAACTCGAAACCAACCGTCATTTGCAGTTGGCGCTGTATGCCGAACTCATCAGACAGCGCACAGGGCAGTGGCCACAGGTAGCGTATTTTATGGTGAGGCAGGGGCAATTACTCGCCTGCGATGATGCGTGGTTTAAGGGCATACATCGCGTCAAGCAATCAAAAGATGCCAAGGATGAGAACACAGCACAACTGTGGCAGCGTTTTTTAAGCACCTGGACATGGCGACAGGCACAGTTCAAAGCAGGGCGCTATGAAGTGGTGCTGGAAGAAAGTGAAGCGCCTGACTCAGTAGCGCCGGAGGATGGGCTGCCTATAGAGGTGATGAATCAGGAATACAACGACTGCAAACGACTGGCAGGCTGGGAGGCCGACGCATGAAAGCTAAACTCAGCTTCATCAGTGCCGGTGCCGGCAGTGGCAAGACTTACACCCTGACCGAAATTCTTTATAAAGAACTAGTCGCAGGCAAGGTCAAAGCTTCAGGTGTGATTGCCACCACCTTCACCAAAAAAGCCGCCACCGAACTCAGAGAGCGGGTGCGTAATTATTTGCTTGAACATGGTGAGTTTGAGCAGGCCAACAATATGGGGCAGGCGCGCATAGGCACGGTGAATGCCGTCTGTGGTGATCTGTTGCGACGCTTTGCATTTGAAGCCGGTCTGCCCACCGAGCAAACGGTGCTGGAGGAAGAGGAAGCCAGCTCCTTATTGATGCGCGCGATTGATGTGGTTCAGGAAGGAAAAGAAGCGGCACAGCTGAATGCTTTGAATAAGCGATTTTCTGTCGAAAAATGGAAAGACGATTTCAAACAATTGGTGGCGACTGTACGCGCCAACCAGATCGACAGCGCAGCACTGGAAGCAGTGAAGCAAGACAATCTGCGTGAGCTACTGGGGTTTTTTCCTGAGCCGACAACAGTCAATCTGACGCAAGAGCTGATTGCCGCATTGGAAGTCGCGATAGATCAGATTAGTCAAAGTACTGACACCACAAAAAAAACTCGCGATTATCTGCTTGAAGCAGAACAGTTTCTCTCAGGCCTGAAGCAAGACAGTGCCTTGTGGCGCGAGTGGATAAAATTTTCTAAAGCAGAACCAGCGGTTCGTTCGCAGGCTTTCAATAAAGAGGTGAAAGACATCGCTGGCAAGGTGATGCATCACCCTCAACTCCAATCCGATGTGCGTGACTATCTGCAGATACAGTTTGATCTCTGTGCAGGCGTACTGAAGGTGTATCAACAAATCAAGCTGAGCCGTGGTGTGATTGATTTTACGGATCAGGAAAGTCAATTACTGGATCTGCTGAAACATCCTTTTGTAGCAGCCACGCTGAGTGAAGAGCTTGATCTGCTGATGGTGGATGAGTTTCAGGACACCAGTCCGATACAACTGGCTTTGTTTTTACGACTCGCTGAATTTGCCAAACAAGTGGTGTGGGTGGGTGACATCAAACAGGCCATCTATGGCTTTCGGGGCAGTGACACGGCTTTGATGGAAGCGATATTGCAAGAACTGCCTGCGATGGGCGGCACGAAAGAGACCCTGAAATTTTCCTGGCGTTCACGCAAGCCCTTGGTGGAACTGGTGAATGAAGTCTTCGTGCCGACCTTCAGCGACAAGCTGGCTGCAAAAGAAGTGAGCCTGATACCCAAGCGTGAAGAGGCGCTGCACGGTGCGCCCTTTGCCTGCTGGAACCTCACCGGCAAAGCAGAAGTACAGAACGCTTATCTGGGGCGCGCCTTGCGTCATCTGGTGGACTCGTCTTATCTGATTCATGACAAGGCAGAGGGTCGCCTGCGCCCAGTCACGCTGGGTGACATTGCCATCCTCAGGCGCTCCAACGATAAAGTGACAGAAACCGCCAAAGCTTTGCGCGCAGTGGGTGTGCCCGCCATGACCGAACAGCCGGGTTTACTGGCCACACCCGAAGCAGTTTTGGCCGTAGCCTGTCTGCGTCGATTAAATGATCCTTCCGATACGCTGGCCAGCGCCGAGATTGTGTCCTTAGTGGATTGTGGTGAGCCTGAAGTCTGGGTCGCCGATCGTTTGCGCTACATGGCCACCGGTGCGCCTGCGAATGACTGGCGTGAAGTTGGTGAGGATGCCCATCCTATGTTGGCCAGTTTGAAGCAATTGCGCGAAGCCATGCCATTGATGTCGCCTGCTGAAGCGATGGAAGTTGCCATCGCAGAGGCGCAGCTGCCTTCGGTGGTGCTGCGCTGGAGCCGCTCAGCCGACAAAGGGCGAGTGCGACTGGCGAATCTGGATGCCTTAATTGAGATGGCAAGGCAGTATGAAACCGTGTGTGCTGGTGCGCATCATGCGGCCTCCGTGTCGGGGCTGCTGCTATGGCTGCAGCTACAGGCTAAAGACAAGACCGATAGTCTGGCCTTGCCAGCGATTGATGCAGTTCAAGTAATGACCCACCATAAGGCCAAAGGTCTGGAGTGGCCGGTGGTAGTTTTGATGGACCTGCACGGCGAGATCAAAGATGGACTGTGGGATAAGGTGATCGCCTATTCACGCAGTGGCATCAGCGCGAAAGATCCCCTGCGCGATCGCAGCCTGAGATTCTGGCGCTGGCCGTTTGGTGCGCAAGAAGATACAGAACTCAGAGACAACGTGAATCGCAGTGCGATTGGTGCGGCCGCAAAAATAACGGCTGAAGAAGAAGCCAAGCGCATCCTGTATGTGAGCATGACTCGTGCGCGTGATCTGATGATTTTTGCGCTGCCGGAGAATAAGACTAAGCGCCCTTGGCTGGATTCTCTGGGCGCTCCCTGGCTCACTCAAGTGGAGAACGGTGCCATCACACTGCCATCGGGTGTGAAGATCCCTGTGCTGCCTTTGCCTGAATTACCTGAATTGACTGAAGCATCGGCTGATGAGTTAGCTGCGTCAGCGACAGCGTATTCAGCAGCACAGGCAGCACCTCATGCTTCATCACCTACATCACCTACATCAACTCAACCATCACCTCAAAACTCACTCTACTGGTTGCATGAACCATCGACCCGAGAGAGCCGATTGCCAAGAACTTTCAATCCTTCGAAAGCTGAATCACCGGAGATGCGGGTAGCTGAATCCGTCGATCTGGGTGAGCGCATTCCACTGTCCTATGACTTGGATTGGGAAGATGTAGGACACGCTGTGCATGCAGCCATGGCACTGGCCTTTGTGGACACAACACGCACGATGGCAGTGGATGATGTTGAACATATTCTGACGGGCTATGGCCTGAAGGGACAGATAGCGGCCACGGCTTTGACGAAGCGAATCGGGGAAGTGCACACATGGATCAGCCAGCGCTGGCCGGATGCAGACACCTTGCCTGAATGGCCGGTAGAGGCCGTGCTCGACAACGGACAGGTGATCAATGGCCGTATTGATTTATTGATTGATAGGGGCAGCCACTGGATATTGATAGACCACAAGAGCAATCCAGAAGATAGATCCAACTGGCCTAAGCAAGCCAACAAATACGGCGGCCAGATGCTGGCCTACAAAAATGCGATTGAAAGAGCGACAAATAAACCGGTGCAGGAAATGTGGCTGGTGTTGCCTATGAGTGGTGGAGCGATTCGGGTGGAGACTCTATCTAGTCTGTAAATGCCTTGTCAGATCCATGCTGTCATGTAACAGCCTGAGCACATCAATGGCTCTTTCTTCACTGACCCGAAAAACGATAAAGTGCCGTCCCTTACGGCCTGAGCGTGCGATATGCAAAGTCCAGATGCCGGGATGAATTTCATCCCGACGTTTACTTCCCGGAATCTCAGGACCATCTTTCAGGGCCTGTAGTGCTTGCGAAATGGTTTCCGCATAGGTAGCGGCTTGTGATTTGCCAAAGGATTTTGCAGTCCAATCCAAGGCGTCTACATAGTCTAGTTCAGCC
>CAIQLE010000077.1 GCA_903872555.1 uncultured bacterium | reverse complement strand
GACGATGATTTTCTTGAAAAAGCCGATCGTGTTGCGCTCTGTGCCGGTGTCGCCTGGTCAGAAAAAAGCAAGGGCACCAACGCCATAGGCACCGCCATTGCTGAGCAGACGCCAACGCTGGTGCATGCAGACCAGCATTTCCTGACTATCAATCATTTTCTGACTTGTTCAGCAGCGCCCATCATTGATCATCAGGGGCGTGTGATTGGTGTGCTCGATGTGACGGGTGATCAGCGCAGCTTCCACAAGCACACCATGGCGCTGGTGCGTATGTCGGCGCAAATGATAGAGAACCAGTTGTTCTCTGCAGCGTTTGATGATGCGATCACTTTGCATTTCCACACTCGCCCTGAATTCATCGGTACGCTGATGGAAGGTATTGTTTCCTTCTCCATGTCGGGACGATTCCTGTCAGCCAATCGCAGCGGCTTATTTCAGCTGGGCTTGCCACTCTCCGCTCTGCAGACACATACCTTCAGTTCTTTGTTTGGTATGCCGGTATCTGCCTTGTTTGATCACTATCGTACGGCGGCACCGACTTTGCTGGATTTGTGTCTGCACAGTGGTGTGCGCGTGTCGGCGCGTGCTGAACTGCGTTCACCGAATTTATTTTTTCAGTCCAATCCCGCCGAAGCTGAACAGCGTTCGCGTACGGCTCCGATGGAACAGAAGGCGGACAGTCGTGCAGATGAGGCAGCCAAGCAAAAGCGCCTATCCAGCCTGCATTATCTGGATACCGGCGATGAAAAAGTCGCGGCACTGATTCATAAAGTCAATCTGGTGATGGGGCGTGATATTCCCATCCTGATTACGGGTGAAACCGGCACTGGCAAAGAATTGCTGGCGCAGGCGATACACAATGATTCACCGCGAAATGGCGGCCCCTTCGTTGCGGTGAACTGCGCATCGATACCTGAGAGCCTGATTGAATCCGAACTCTTTGGTTATGAAGATGGTGCTTTTACAGGCGCGCGCAAAAAAGGCAGCACCGGAAAAATTTTGCAGGCCAATGGCGGCTCATTGTTTCTGGATGAAATTGGTGACATGCCTCTCAGTCTGCAGGCGCGCCTGCTGCGGGTATTGCAAGAGCGTCTCGTCATGCCTTTGGGCAGTAACAAATCCATACCCGTGAATGTGGCACTGATCTGTGCCACCAATCGTAATCTGCGCGAGATGATTGCCAAAGGCGAGTTCCGCGAAGATTTGTATTACCGCTTGAATGGTCTGGTGGTGCGTCTGCCGCCTCTGCGTGAGCGCATGGATCTGGATATCGTCATCAACCGTATGCTTGCATCAGAATCGGGTGGAGAGCCACATACGGTCTCACCGGAAGTGATGGCTTTGTTCAAACAGCATAACTGGCCGGGCAATTTCCGCCAGCTGACCAATCTGCTGCGAACGGCCATTGTGATGGCGGGGCCGGATCGCGTTGTGCAGATAGAGCACTTGCCCGAAGATTTTCTGGATGACGTGAGCCATCTGGCGCTTCCTCTGGCAGCGATGCCTGCAGGCGCAGCGGCTGTGACTATGCCGCTCGGCACATCGGGAAAATTAGAAGACGTGGAACTGCTGACGATACAGAGAGCGCTGGAAGAACATCACGGCAACGTATCAGCTGCAGCACGCGCACTGGGCGTGTCACGCAATACCATCTATCGCAAACTTCATAAATAAGCGCATTGATCCATGACGGCTTGCT
>CAIQLE010000076.1 GCA_903872555.1 uncultured bacterium | reverse complement strand
GAACTCTTTGGTTATGAAGATGGTGCTTTTACAGGCGCGCGCAAAAAAGGTAGCACCGGAAAAATTTTGCAAGCCAATGGCGGCTCATTGTTTCTGGATGAGATTGGTGACATGCCTCTCAGTCTGCAGGCCCGCCTGCTGCGGGTATTGCAAGAGCGTCTCGTCATGCCTTTGGGTAGTAATAAATCCATACCCGTCAATGTGGCACTGATCTGTGCCACCAATCGCAATCTGCGCGAGATGATTGCCAAAGGCGAGTTCCGCGAAGATTTGTATTACCGCTTGAATGGTCTGGTGGTGCGTCTGCCACCTCTGCGTGAGCGCATGGATCTGGATATCGTCATCAACCGTATGCTTGCATCAGAATCGGGTGGAGAGCCGCATACGGTCTCACCGGAAGTGATGGCCTTGTTCAAACAGCATAACTGGCCGGGTAATTTCCGCCAGCTGACCAATCTGTTGAGAACGGCTATCGTGATGGCGGGGCCAGATCGTATCGTGCAGATGGAGCATTTGCCCGAAGATTTTCTGGATGACGTGAGCCATCTGGCACTTCCGCTGGCTGCGATGCCTGCAGACGCAGCGGCTGTGAGTATGCCTCCCGGCGCATCGGGAAAATTAGAAGACGTGGAATTGCTGACGATACAGCGAGCACTGGAAGAACACCGCGGCAACGTATCAGCTGCAGCACGCGCACTGGGCGTGTCACGCAATACCATCTATCGCAAACTTCATAAATAAGCGCATTGATCCATGACGGCTTGCTTCAGCGCGGCAGCAATGCCGGCGTCAGCTGGCGTATGTCCGCCCTTGGCCACCCATCGCAATTGCGCATGCGGCATCGCCTGTTTTAAGCGCATGGCATTCTCGGGCGGGCAGACTAAATCATGTGTGCCATGGATCAGTATGGCGGGCGTGTCCGCCAGTTGCGCCGTCATGCTTTGCAAGTCAGCTTCGCTGGTAAAACAGGCATGCGAAAGATAGTGAGCCTGCAGGCGATATTTATTCAGCGTACGCACCGACACCGGCTTCTCGCTCTGAGATGCTGTAGCACTTGGCACGATTGATTCGGACATCATCTGCCCCGCCATGGCCTGCATGATGGCCTCTTCATACAAAGCCCAGCGGCGCGCGGCATCATTCGCCTGTTCCGAGCTGCCATGCAGCAGAGCCTGACATAAGGTTTGCAGCACATTAGATTGTTGTTGTTCATTCCAGTCTTGCGTCATACGTGCCCAGGCTTGCGGCACCATGGCCTGCAGCGATTGAAAGAACCAGGTCATTTCTCTGGCGCTGGCGAGAAAGCTGCCGCGCAATACTAAAGCGCTGACATATTGCGTAAATTGCCCCGCGTACAGCAGGGCCAGCGTCGCACCCCAGGAACCGCCTACCACCATCCAGCGTGAAATATTCAGATGGCTGCGTATCAGTTCAATATCAGCCACCAGCTTGTTGCTGTCGTTATGGGCAATCTCACCCTGAGGTTGAGACAGGCCGGCACCGCGCTGATCAAACAAGACCACGCGCTGACGCGACAAATCGAACCACTCCAGCACCGAAGGCTGAGTACCGCTGCCCGGCCCGCCATGTAGTACGACAGCGGCTGGTCCTGCCACCTGGCCATATTGAGCGACATACAGAGTGTGTCCATCAGGGGTGATCAGGTTTTGCTGGTCAAAGGCGGTTGTAGACATCGTTTTTTCTATCGTATCTTTGGGCTAGAATGGACTGCAGAAATATAAAACAAAGCAAAGCTTGCACGCGATGATGAAGCCGCAGAAAAGGCCGCAGGGCCTGAAAAAATCGCGCTTCTCAGAGTGAGGCAACAGGAGATGATTATGCATGTAAATTTCGCGCCGGAGATTTTTAGCACTGGCGCGCCCATCACGGTCAGCCCATGCAATCATGGTGCTGACGCTATTCACAGCGCTGTCGGCTGCCTGAATTCTGTAACCAGGCCTAAGTACTAGCCTGAATCTCACCTCCTGAAAATCATGAAAATATTAGTACTTGGCTCTGCAGCGGGCGGTGGTTTCCCGCAATGGAATTGCAATTGCACCAATTGCGCCGGTGTGAGGAATGGCACGCTGAATGCAAAAGCGCGCACACAATCATCGATCGCAGTCTCTGCCAATGGCGTTGACTGGGTGCTGATCAATGCCTCGCCCGATATCCTGTTCCAGTTGCGCTCCAATCCCGCGCTGCAGCCTGCGCGTGCCATACGTGATTCAGGGATCGCAGCCGTCATGGTGATGGATGCGCAAATCGATCACATCACGGGCTTGCTGATGCTGCGCGAAGGTAAAAAGAAAATGAATCTGTATTGCACAGATTCTGTCTGGGACGATCTGAATCACGGCTTACCACTGGCTAAAGTGCTGTCGCACTATTGTGGTGTTGAACGTCAT
>CAIQLE010000075.1 GCA_903872555.1 uncultured bacterium | reverse complement strand
CATTAAAAAATTCCTGCAACATTACTGAAAGATTTTATGAACACTTCCAATCCTCTGCGCGTAGGCATAGGCGGCCCGGTCGGCTCCGGCAAAACGGCTCTGTGTGAAATGCTGTGCAAAAAAATGCGCGACGATTACGACATGGCCGTCATCACGAACGATATCTACACCAAGGAAGATATGGAAATTCTGCTGCGTGCCGATGCACTGCCCGCAGAACGTCTGATGGGTGTAGAGACCGGCGGCTGCCCACACACCGCCATACGCGAAGATGCCTCGATCAATCTGGAAGCGATTGCGCGCATGAGTGCCGATTTTCCTGATCTGGATTTGATTCTTGTCGAATCCGGCGGCGACAATCTTGCCGCCACCTTCAGCCCTGAATTATCGGATCTGACGATTTATGTCATCGACGTAGCGGGCGGCGAAAAAATCCCGCGCAAAGGTGGCCCCGGCATTACACGCTCGGATCTGCTCATCATCAACAAGACCGATCTTGCGCCTCATGTGGGTGCCAATCTGGACATCATGGCAGCGGACGCCAAGCAGCAGCGTGGTGACAGGCCGTTTGTATTCACCAATCTGCGCAAGGGCGAAGGCGTAGATGAAGTCATTGCCTTCATACGCAAGCAGGGCTTGCTGGATCAATGAGACGGGCAGTCGACCAAATCAACAGGCAAAAAGAAAGCCGGCGCTAAGCCGGCTTTCTTATGTCCATCACTGTAGCAAACAAAGCGCTTCACTAAACAAAAGGCGGCTACCTTTTGCGTGGATCAGGCAGGCACATACTCCTGATGCAAAGCATCCAGACCTTCCAGCATGCGCCCGTAGGCCTGTGCTACTTGCGCAGGCTCACCTTTGACGCCTAGTTCAATGTGCCGCCTGCGCGTGCCATCGCCTACGCTGGGCAGACTAAAGACTTTGATGCTTGAGAATTCACGCTCTATCGCTTCCATCAGAGGCGTCAGGGTGGATTCAATACCGTCATACACAATCACCGAAGTCTCGGCATGCGCCACTTGGTGAAATAAATCTGCATGATGGGTATCCAGTGCCCAGGCCATCATCGGGGCCGCCATGACGGGGAAGCCCGGGACAAAATAATGCGCACCGCCCTCTGCATTGCGCAAGGCAAAGCCAGGGATTTTATTGAAGGGATTCGGAATGATTTCTGCGCCTACAGGGAACTCGCCCATCTTCAGCCGGTGCAGATTTTCCTGTGCATTGAGATCAATCTCTTTCTTCGCTTCCAGCGCCATTTCAAGTATGCGTTCCTGAATTTTTGCTTTCGCATCAGGATGAAGCACCAGAGGCGTACCAAAAGCAGCAGAAGCACACTGGCGCGTATGATCATCTGGCGTCGCACCTATGCCGCCACAGGAAAATACGATATCGCCTGTGGCTAATGTGCGTTTCAGTGTGGCGGTGATGCGTTCAGGATCATCGCCCAGATATTCTGCCCATCCCAGCGACAAACCGCGCTCACTCAACAGCTCAATGATTTTTGCAAGATGTTTGTCACTGCGCTTGCCCGACAAAATTTCGTCGCCAATAATGATGATGCCAAAAGCCATGGGATGTCCGTGATCTGAAGTAGTCAGTGTTAGATATTAATGGATATCGATAATAAGTGAGGCATCGCTGCTGTCCATGGGCACGCTGCGCAGACGCAGCAGGGCATCTAGGCAAAAATGCTGGAACCACAGCCCGCTAAAAACAAACACCAGCAGATAGAGCCAGATAGCAGCGGCGGCCAGTATAGGAAAAAAAATCACCGACATCACGCCGCCCAGCCACAGCAAGCTCGGTATGGCGCCCAGCGTGCCACTCACCACACCGATCACCAATAAGGGCCAGCGCTGCCCCTGCGTGATCAGACGGCGTTCTTCTTCATCAGCATAATCAGCCAGCGCATCGTAAGCCATCACACGACAGGCCAGCCAGCCCCACAGCAGGGGCTGAACCAGAAGTGCAAACAAGGGCACCAGATTCAAAGGCAAAGTCAGCAGCCAGATCACGATGAAGGCCACAAAAGAAGACATGGATACCCACAGTCCGCCGGCGAAAGATCCGCCCTGCCTGCGTTCTAACTGAGGATAAAAACGCTGACCTACATGGCGCCCGATCGCGGGCATGGCCATCATGCCTACCAGTAGCAGCGCGCTCAGTATCATGAAGGGCAGCAGCAGCCACATGGCCAGCAGGGGCACCATGATCGCGCGTATCGCTGACAGGCCCATGGAATCGAGCATCTCACCGGCGGAGTGAAACAGGCCGTAATCAGCAAACCAGATCTGCAGCTGATCGATCATGGGTTGCAAGCCCGCCCACAGCGCAGCGCCCCAGATCGCCAGCGCGACGATAAATGGCAGGATAGTCAGCAGCAGCATGCGTATATGTAGCTGCGACAGCAAGGCACGAAACAGAGAAGTAAAGACAGAGATCATCGTAGTCCAAAAGTTAGCCTGATTATAAAGGGACTGGACGAGTGACACAGCGGGCTGATCACCGAAGGTGAAAGCCGGCCTGCCGCCAGATCTACCGGATCAGCCGGCTCAGCAGACGCAGCGCACTGGCTGCTAAAATGCGCGATCCCCATCTGCATAAAAGAAGGAAATTCCATGTCCCTGATCAAGACCGCCTCCGGGCTGCAATACGAAGAACTGACCGTAGGTGAAGGCGAAGAAGCCGTTGCCGGCCATTACGTCAGCGTGCACTACACAGGCTGGCTGCAAAATGAAGATGGCAGCGCAGGCGAGAAATTTGACTCCAGCGTCGACCGCAATGAGCCTTTCGAATTCCCACTCGGCGCGGGTCACGTGATTCAGGGCTGGGATCAGGGCGTGCAGGGCATGAAAATTGGTGGCAAGCGCCGCCTGATCATCCCTTCAGATCTGGGCTATGGTCCGCGCGGTGCGGGCGGTGTGATTCCACCGAATGCGACGCTGATTTTTGATGTGGAACTGCTGGGCGTTTAAATCCATTCCACCCGACGCTCACTGCAACAGGCCAGCCCTGAGGCGTGAGCTGACCATCAAGACTCAGAGCCTGTCCCCTTAAGGCTATGGCAAGGCGGCAGGCTCTTAGGCGGCATCCTGTGTGGCGTCTCCTGCAAACATTTTTTGCATGTTCTTGCCGACCTGCTCTTCGATTTTTTTCGCAAAACCCTTCAGCATAAAACCCAGCGTGATCTCCAGACAGGCGCTCCCTTCTGTCAGTGCCAGCGTGCCTGAAATACCGCTGCGCTTGAAACTCAGTACATCGGCATCCCATACGCATGTCATTTCATAATCAACCGTCATCTGATCCGCTACTTTTTGTGCAGCGGCACGCGCGTCGTCCATAGAGAGTGCGTGATTTTCGGTCAGGGTGATGTCGGCCATAGCGAGTAATACTTTCTTATTTTTTCAATACTTCAGGGTTCAGCAAATTCGGCGGCGTCTGCCCCGACAAGGCGGCGATCAGATTGTCAGCTGCGCAATGTGCCATGGCGCGCCGGGTAGATCCTGAAGCACTGCCTATATGCGGCGTCAGCACGACATTGCTGAGTGCAAGAAAACCCGGATTCAATGCGGGCTCATTTTCAAACACATCCAGACCTGCCGCTGCGATCTGTCCTGCTTTCAGTGCTGCGATCAGTGCTGCATCATCCACAATGCCGCCACGCGCAATATTGACCAGCGTAGCGCTTGGTTTCATCAGCTCTAATTCAGCCGCGCCTATGGTGTGATGCGAGGCGGCTGAATACGGCAGTACCAGGATCACATGGTCGGCCGTACGCAAGAGTTCATCACGTCCCAGATATTCTGCGTGATTGGCATAGGCTTCCTGTTCAGGCGTGAGGCGCGAACGATTGTGATACACCACCTTCATGTTAAAGCCCAGCGAGCGTCGAGCAATCGCCTGCCCTATGCGGCCCATGCCGATGATGCCCAGCGTGGCGCCGTGTACATCGGCCCCCAGAAAACCGTCATAGCTCCACTTCTTCCACTCGCCGGCACGCAAATAATGCTCGGACTCTGTCACGCGGCGCGCTGCGGCCATCAGTAAGGCCCAGGCAAAATCAGCCGTGGTTTCATTCAATACATCAGGCGTATTAGTCGCCATCACACCGGCCGCGGTGGCTGCGGCGATATCGATGTTGTTGTAACCCACGGCCATATTGCAGACAGCTTTCAGACCGGGATTGCTGTTGATGAGATCAGCAGAGATGCGGTCACTGGGATTGGCGAACACGCCTTGCTTGCCCTGCAGGCGACGTATCAGTTCAGCTTCGCCGTACACCACATCGTCCTGATTGGATTCAAGATCAAAATGCTGTGACAGTTTTTCTACGACTTCAGGAAATACAGCGCGCGTGATGAGAATTTTTGGTTTCATTGCAATCAGGACTGACGGACAAGAATCACATGCACACGATAGGGACCGTGCGCACCCAGAACGATGGTCTGCTCGATATCACCGGTGCGTGAAGGGCCGGAGATGAAATTGGTGGCACGCGGCAGCTCACCGCGCTCAGCCTTGGCCAGCGTAAAAGCATCTTCTATGGAGCCAACGATACGGTCCACCGGCACTATCGCAATATGCGTTTCCGGCAGCAGCGAGGCCGAAGCGAAGGTCTGAGCGCCAGACAGCATCATCAGGGTGCCGGTTTCGGCAACCGCGCAAAAACAGGACGTAATACCCACCAGATCCAGATTGACCGGGGGACGAAATTCCACTGCCACCCCCGAGTCTTGCCAGGGCAGGCCGTTGAGCGTCTCCCAGGCGATGGCTTTTTTCTCCAGTTGCAGGCCTTCCAGATAGCGGGCAGCGGCAGCCGGCACATCGTTCATTGTTGCCACTTCGTCCAGTGTCTGCGATGTACGCAGCGCCTGCTGGCGGAAACGCTCAGTTAAATCAGCGCCGAGATCCGGCCGCGGGCCGCCTGTATGCTGGGCTAAATACTGCTGAACCAGATCCAGTTCGGCCTGTTCTGGCTGTGCCGGGCGATGCTTGGCGCTGCGTATACGATTAAAAATAGCGGTGCGGGCTGCAGATGTATCCATGGCTTCCTCATCAGTCGGTGCCTGATTCTATCGCAGGCGGCGGAGGTAAAACCTGCATCCATGCGGGTTCTCGCGTGATTTAATTTCAGACAGCCGCGGCAAATTATTCAAGGCAGGGACCGCCCTGTCCTGCACGGTTCATTATTTGTATATTCAAAAATCATCTAAGCGAGGTTTGTAGGGCATCTGTGTTTGCCTTAAAATACGGGGCTTTGCCGTTATTAATGTTTCAAAAGTATTCATAGATAGGAATGGCCTCATGACCCACGTTGTAACCGAATCCTGCATCCGCTGCCGCTACACGGACTGCGTTGATGTCTGCCCGGTAGACTGCTTCCGCGAAGGCCCGAACTTTCTGTCGATCGACCCGGATGAATGTATCGATTGCGCCGTGTGCGTAGCCGAATGCCCGGTGAATGCGATCTATGCTGAGGAAGATGTACCGGCAGATCAGCAAAAATTCATTAAATTAAATGTCGATCTGGCACGCAAATGGCCATCGATCACCAAATCCAAGGCAGCGCTGGCCGATGCGGATACCTGGAAAGACACCAAGGACAAGCTCCAGTTTCTGGAGCATTGATAGCTCGGGTGCCACAGCACCCGACCGCCTGACATCCCGCCCCGGCAATCGCCGGGGTTGGTATTTTTAAGACTTACGCAGCAAAGCACAGCAAGCATCGCAACGTAACGTAACGTAACAGACTATCCAAAGCACATCGCATGAACACTACTGCACACACTCCTATTGAAACCGATGCCGTCATCGTCGGCGCCGGCCCGGTCGGCCTATTCCAGGTCTTTGAACTCGGCCTGCTCGAGATCAAAGCCCATGTGATCGACTCGCTCGCGGCCGTTGGTGGCCAGTGCGTCGAACTCTACCCCGACAAGCCCATCTATGACATTCCTGCCGTACCTATCTGCACCGGCCAGGAACTGACAGACAATCTGCTCAAGCAGATCGAGCCCTTCGAACCGACTTTCCATCTGGGTCAGGAAGTCACCCTGGTTGAAAAACGTGACGATGGCCGCTTTAACCTCGAGACTTCGACCGGCACACGCTTCATCACCAAAACCATCTTCATCGCCGCAGGCGTAGGCTCGTTCCAGCCACGCACGATCAAGGTAGACGGCATTGAGGCCTTCGAAGGAAGCCAGCTGTTCTATCGCGTCAAAGATCCTGCCCGTTTTGCGGGACGCAATATCGTGATCTGCGGCGGCGGTGACTCGGCGCTCGACTGGGCGCTCAACCTGCAAGGTAAAGCGGAGTCCGTCATCCTCCTGCATCGCCGTGATGACTTCCGCGCTGCACCGGCATCCGTCGCCAAGATGAAAGAGCTCTGCGAACAATATGAAATGCAGCTGGTGATTGGTCAGGTAACTGGTTTTGAATCTGCCGATAACAAGCTCACAGAAATCAAAGTCACCGGTGCTGATGGCGTCACGCGCCGCATGCCGCTGGATGATCTGTTGGTGTTCTTTGGCCTCTCGCCCAAGCTCGGCCCTATCGCTGAGTGGGGTCTGGAAATTGAGCGCAAGCAGCTGGCGGTCGATACTGAAAAATTCGAGACTAATATCCCCGGTATTTTTGCGGTGGGCGATATCAACACCTATCCCGGCAAGAAGAAACTGATCCTGTCAGGCTTCCATGAAGCGGCTCTGGCTGCCTTTGGTGCTGCGCCTTATATTTTCCCTGAAAAGAAAATCCATATGCAGTACACGACGACCTCACCTAAGCTGCACAAGATTCTAGGTGTGGAATCGCCTGTGTTTGACTGATCGATGCGTAGTCTGGTGACATACAGCCGCGGTATCTTGCTCCTGCTGCTGTTGCCGCTGGCAGCACAGGCCGCATCGCTGGCCGTCGGCCAGACCCTGCCAGCGATCGAAGCCAGACTGATCGACAGTGACACTAGCCACAAGTTTGGCGCAGGCTCAGGCAAGGTCCTGATCATCAATTTCTGGGCCACCTGGTGCGCTCCGTGCCGCGCTGAAATGCCAGCCTTGCAGGCCTATTACGATCTGCATAAAGATGAAGGTCTGGAATTGCTCGCCGTGAGCATGGATGATGCGCGCGACATGGCTGAGGTGCGCAAGATCGCCAGACAGTTCAGCTTCCCAGTCGCCATGAAAAATGAAGTGAACTACAAGCCGTTAGGACGCATCTGGCGTATGCCTTCGACTTTCATCATTGACCGGCAAGGCGTCCTGAAAAAAAATGGTCACGAAGGTGAGCCCAGCGTCGATCAGGCTGTGCTCGAAACCTTCGTCACGCCCCTCCTGACTAAGAGCCCGCCTCCTTAGCGCTATGACTAAGCCGCAAGGGTGCGACAGTACGAGTAATACATCAAACCGCTGCTTACGCCGATAGCGGCTTATGCAGACAGAACCTAAGCCTTCATTCAGTCATCAGAACGCAAAGCGCGTTCCTATCGAAGCCGTGTATCTCGGTGCCAGCTGATAGCCGTTCAGATCCTGATAAACAGGTAACTGGAAAAATCCGTAGATCTTGATTTTTTCAGACACAGAAAAAGTCACACCCGGACTCAGGTAAATCGTTTTGCCACCACTATCATCCGGCGTAGCATTCACACCGGCATCTTTTCCCGAAACTCTGGCATTGATTTGTAATTGCGGCGTATAGCCTTCATTGGCCAGATAGCGGATACCGAAATTCGCATTCAGAGAAGGTCCTGTTTTATAGCCTTCTCTGGCGCTCAGAGGAACTTGCGCAATCGCTTGCGTGAAATAATCAACATTCTGGGATAGGGGCGCAAAATTAAAGACGCCAATTATCACGTCCGTGGT
>CAIQLE010000074.1 GCA_903872555.1 uncultured bacterium | reverse complement strand
TGCGGATACAGCCACACCCTCAGGCTCGGCATGCGCACGCACCAGTCGTGACTCGGGATTGCTACGGGCAAAATGTGCGCACACCTGAAGCAGGGTATCCGCGGGATAAATCACAGCACCGGCGACCAGTGCCGCTTCAGCCGCGTTTTCGCGTGGGAGTATGAATGCCCGTGGAGGTGCTTTGTCAGTCCCGGACCTGGAACCAGAACCTGAACAGGATGAGTGTTGCATGGCCATAGTCATCGCCAGTGCAGCTCTGACAGGACGTAACTGGCCGGACAAGGATAATTCACCGGCAAACTCATAGCCATCGAGTTCGTCAGCGGGTAATTGTCCCGAGGCCGCCAGTATGCCTAGCGCAATCGGCAGATCGAAGC
The DNA here is from genome assembly GCA_903872555.1 of uncultured bacterium. Taxonomy (GTDB): domain Bacteria; phylum Pseudomonadota; class Gammaproteobacteria; order Burkholderiales; family Burkholderiaceae_D; genus Pernthalerella. Next base: position 2,771 of record CAIQLE010000074.1, on the reverse strand, counting down.
GACCGGATTCCTTGGGCAGATCAGCCGGTGCGAGATTGACCGTGAGATGGCCGGCAGGAAATTCAAAGCCGGCGTTATGCAGTGCAGCGCGGACTCTGTCGCGTGATTCACGGACTTCGGTATCAGCGAGTCCGACTATCGTAAATGTGGGCAGTCCATTTGCTAAATGCACTTCGACCGTGACCTCGGGCGCTTGCATGCCCGCCAGTGCACGGCTCTTCAGTACAGCCAGCCCCACGCTAAATCAGGCTTTGTGCTGTGCTTCGAGCTCGGCCACGCGCGCTTCCAGTGCTTCCAGTCTGGCCCGGGTTCGGGACAGCACCTCGGTCTGTATATCAAATTCTTCACGGGTTAAGAGATCGAGCTTGGAAAAGCCCTGATTCAGCATGGCCTTCATATTTTTCTCTAGGTCGCGTGCGGGAGATTGCTGCAAGACCTGGTCGATCTTGTCTTTGAGTTCGGATAGGAAACTGGCTGGAGTATTCATGGCTCTGTTAGGATTTACGCACCAACTTGAAGCATGCGCTCCTGAATGGTGCGCTTCAGGGCGGTGCTCTGTGACTTTACAGGTCAGATGCTAAATGAATAAGCAGAATAGGCAAGTGTTTCTGCAAATTTTAGTTGGCACAACTCGTGCTTTATTGCCTCCAGCATACACGGCTATCGTGAAGCAGGTCTTTCTATTCATCATCTCGTTAACTAAGGAAAACCAATGAAAAAACTGATTCTGGCCAGCGCAATTGCAGCGGCATTTATCGGTAATACCGCGCAGGCGGAAGACGCAGCAGCAGCTGCCCCAGCAGCAGAAGTGCCTGATAATGTGGTTGCTTATAACGTCGGTGTTGCTTCCGAATATCGCTATCGCGGTATTTCCCAGTCACGCAAAGATCCAGCTTTCAGTCTGGGTGTTGACTACACAAACAATCCTACAGGTTTCTATGCCGGCACTTGGGCATCGACTATCAAGTGGGTCAAAGATGATGGCGGTGATGGCAACGTCGAATGGGATATCTACGGCGGCAAGCGCGGTGAAATCGGCGGTGGCTTTACCTATGACGTCGGCGGCCTGTACTACTACTACCCGAGTAACAATCTGAAATCGGTGTCTGGTGTCGGCAAGAGCGCAGATACTTTCGAGCTTTACGGTCAGATCGGTTACGGCCCTGCCTACCTGAAATATTCACATGCGCTGACTGATACTTTCGCTACCGGCGATAGCGGCAGTTATTACATCGACGCCGGCGTTAATTATCCTATCGACGAGACCCTGGTGCTTAACCTTCACTACGGTCATCAGTCCTTCAACAACAACAGTGCCTTTAGTTACAACGACTGGAAAATCGGTTTGACTAAGGACTTTGGCATTGTGTCAGGCGCCATCGCAGTCATCGGTACGGATGCGGATCATGCATCTTATTCAGGTTCTGCATGGGGTAACACCTATGTGGGCAGCACGACTGCCGTCGTATCTTTAACCAAAACCTTCTAATCACCCTAAACGAGGCTGAAATGAAACTCATCACTGCCATCATCAAGCCATTTAAGCTCGATGAAGTGCGCGAAGCTCTGTCGACCATCGGTGTGCAAGGTATCACCGTCACTGAGGTCAAGGGATTCGGGCGCCAAAAAGGTCACACCGAGCTGTACCGGGGTGCTGAATACGTTGTCGACTTCCTGCCTAAGACCAAAATCGAAGCAGCAGTAGATGATGCGATCGTTGAACGCGCAATTGAAGCGATCGAAAACGCTGCTCGCACCGGCAAGATCGGTGATGGCAAGATCTTCGTCTACGACCTGCAGCAAGTCGTCCGTATCCGTACGGGCGAAACTGGCAAAGAAGCACTCTAAGGGGATTCAAGATGAAAAAATTGTTTGCAAGCCTTTTGAGCGCTGGCCTGTTGCTGATCGCAGTAGGTATGGCGCCCGTTGCATCGGCTGAAGATGCGGCACCTGCGGCTGCTCCGGCAGTCACAGCTCCGGCAGCAGCACCTGCGGCAGCTGCTGCAGATGCAGCTGCTCCTGCAGCAGTCGCTGTCGCCAACAAGGGTGATACCGCATGGATGATCGTAGCAACGCTGCTGGTCATCATGATGTCTATCCCTGGTCTGGCACTGTTCTACGGCGGCCTGGTCCGTTCGAAGAACATGTTGTCGGTGCTCATGCAAGTGATGATGGTGTTCTCTATCATCATCGTGCTGTGGTTCATTTACGGCTATTCGCTGGCATTCACAGAAGGCGGCGCTTTCTTTGGTGGCTTCGACCGTCTGTTCATGAAGGGCATGACACCCGATTCCGTGGCTGCGACTTTCAGCAAGGGCGTAGTTATTCCTGAGCTGGTGTTTGCCTGCTTCCAGGCGACCTTTGCGGCCATCACTTGCGCACTGATCGTTGGCTCCTTCGCAGAACGCATCAAGTTCTCCGCAGTGGTTCTGTTCATGGTGCTCTGGTTCACTTTCTCTTACCTGCCTATCGCTCACATGGTCTGGTTCTGGCCTGGTCCGGATGCTTTCACCGATGCAGCCGCCGCTGAAAAAGCGACTGCTGTCTCTGGCTGGTTGTTCCAGAAGGGTGCACTCGACTTCGCTGGCGGTACTGTGGTTCACATCAATGCCGCTGTCGCTGGTCTGGTCGGTGCATTCGTGATTGGCAAGCGTGTCGGTCTGGGCCGCGAAGCCATGGCTCCGCACTCGCTGACGCTGACCATGGTCGGTGCCTCACTGCTGTGGGTGGGCTGGTTCGGTTTCAATGCCGGTTCCGCACTGGAAGCTAAC
>CAIQLE010000073.1 GCA_903872555.1 uncultured bacterium | reverse complement strand
TTTAATTTTTTCAGTGCTTTTATTTTTGGCCTTAATTCAGCGATGCCTGATCCAGGGTCGGAGCGTAATTTTTGCAGGTCAGCTTCAAGTTTCCTGATTTGCTTTAATAAAGCCTGCAATTTAGTGCTGCAGAGCTCAATTTTTCCCTGATGATCTTCGATTTTCTGCAGGCCTTCTTTGCTGAAATAGCGGCTCTTATTTTCCGGATAAATCAGCTTGGTCCTCTTGCTTTGCTGATGCACATCCTGAAGATCGGATGACTCAAGATTGGCTGCGCCAAAGCGTTCTTTCCTGCGCCGAGTAGTGGTTCTGAGAAGTACCGAAGGATAATCCGACGCAGGCTGGTTGACCACTTTATCCGATTGTTTTTCAGTTGCGGATGATTCTTCTTCAGTTTTTTCTGGGGAAAAATCTTTCAATAATTTTTGTAAAAGAGCATGTTCTGCCCGTATCACTTTCATCTCATCTTTCAGTTTTTTCAGAGATGAAAAATCGCCATCAGGAGCCATACTCCTACGGATTTTTCTATCTTGTTTCTTGATAACTTTTTCATGATCACTAATCGCCTGTCGAATAGCATCAATGGGTTTGAGATCATGACCCACGGTAGATGAGCTGCTGTGATCTTGCTGTGATACAGGCAGACTTGCGGATAATTGCTGCAGTTCTTCGCTTAGTGTCTGAATGGTCTCTCGCAAGGCTTCGGCTTCTTTTTCTCTGCCAGCCTTTTCTGCGCGATCAACTTCCTTCGAGAGATCAGCAATCGTATTATGCAGTGCATCCACTCTTTGATTGGGGCTGAGTTCCTGTTCAGACTTTGCCTTGTTTTTTGTTCTGTGACGAGTCTCTCTCTCGGCAGTATTGATTTTCCCTTGCAGAGTTTTCAGCTCTGAGTTGTATTGTTTCAGTTCACGCTTAAGTTTGGCAGTCGACTTTTCATCGTCAGATGCATCAATTTTTTCTTTAATGCGAGCGATTTTTTCTTCAGTCTCTTGAATCGCATGCAGCTGATCCTGTGTTTGTAAATGCCGGTCTTGTTCGGCTTGCCTGTGGGAGCTACCGGGATAAGGATTTTGGCCTGAAGACGAGATAACATGCAGGCCGTTCAGATTGGCATGGTTTGCCGCCTGCGACACGGTTGCAGTGCTTTTTTTCGTTATGATGTTATCCGCTTCGTATGAAGTGCTTGCCTCATACTCGGCAATGCTAGGTGGTATGGCTACGGTTCTGAGTGACATAAGGTCTCCTATACCAAAGTCTGCAGGCCGGCACTGAAGGAGCGCGCGAGCATATCAGGCAGAGGCTGATGATTATTCGGGTCGAGCAGGCTTTGCTTGAGATTGGCCGCATGCACGCTGTAGGCTTCCAGAATTCCTGCCAGCTCTTCACCTGTCATCAGGTCGGGATACAGGAAATGTTGGGTGAAAATGACATTGTCGGTCTGCAGATCCAGTGCATAGACACCGGCGGTCTTGGTGCCGGTCAGCAGATTTATGGCAAGCAAGCGCCCCAGTATTTCTTCACGGTCTGCGGGGGGCAAGGGGCCTATGTCGATGTAACAAATGATCCGGTCCGGTGCGGTGTCTTCATCAAAAAACAGTCCGGCACGGACGCCATCTACTTCTATGAGATTGGTTTCTCCCAGTGCTTCTGGGTTCTGAGATTGCAAGGCGATGCTGGTTGCGCGACACAGTGCCTTAAATGAGGCCTGATCCATAGTCTCTTCTCCATTCATTATTAGTCCTCTGCCAGGCAGGGCTGCCATGTCATAGCGCACGGCTTGCCTGACTGAATTTCAGGTCTTATAGGTAACCGGAAATCGATGATGGTTCAGCATGAACGATGCAGACTGACATTCGCTGCATCAGAGAAAGACTGAAAAAAGGATAGAAGCGAGATACATCAGCGCCTGGCTGGCGCTGATGCAAGGGGAGGAAATTGTCTTCGAAGTGGGTCAGTAACTCAAACTCCGGAATGGTTCATGCAAATCATCTTCAGACTAAATTAAGCCTGTAATGCGTGTTCAATCAGTTCCTGCAGAGACTCAGGTTTGGTCGTGGGCGCGAAACGATCGATGACCTTGCCATCCTTACCGACTAAAAATTTTGTGAAATTCCATTTAATGCCCTCAGTGCCCAGAACGCCGGGAGCCTGTTGCTTTAAATGAGTAAACAAGGGATGTGCCTGTTCGCCATTCACATCGATTTTTTCAAACAGGGGGAAACTGACACCAAAATTCTTTTCGCAAAAAGCACCAATGTCTTCTGCATTGCCCGGTTCCTGAGCACCAAACTGATTGCAGGGAAAGCCGAGTACGGCAAAGCCCTGATCTTTATATTTTTCATACACCGCTTCCAGACCTTTGTATTGCGGTGTGAAGCCGCATTTGCTGGCGGTATTGACGATCAGGACGACTTTGCCGCGCCATTCAGACATGTCAGCCGGTGTGCCGTTCAGGGTGGTGGTCTTGAAATCATAGATGCTCTGCATAGTTTGTCCTCTTGGTTGGGATGCCAGCCCGAGTGTAGCAGCTCGTGCCACCGGCTCACTATCGTGGATAATGACGCACCATGACGATTCCCGCTAATTTACAAGCCGTGCAACAAGCCATCGCCTCTGCAGCCCAGGCGGCCGGGCGAGAGCCCGGGAGTATTCTTTTACTGGCTGTTTCCAAGACTTTTGGCGCGGATGCCGTGATCGCTGCGGCGGATGCCGGGCAGCGGGCCTTCGGTGAAAACTATCTGCAGGAAGCAGTGGACAAGATAGAGGCCGTGCTGCAGCTGCGCCCGGACTTGCAGCTGGAGTGGCATTTTATCGGGCCCTTGCAAAGCAATAAAACCCGGCCAGTGGCTGAACATTTCGACTGGGTACACGCCGTAGACAGGGAAAAAATTGCCCAGCGTCTCTCAGACCAGCGGCCAGCGCATTTGCCGCCGCTGAATATCTGCCTGCAGGTGAATGTCAGTGGCGAAGCAAGCAAGAGCGGTGTCACACCCGCTGAATTGCCGGCACTGGCACATGCAGTCAATAGCATGCCTCACCTGAAACTGCGCGGCCTGATGGCCATTCCCGAGCCGGCGCAAACCGAAGCTGAGCAGCGCGTGCCTTTTGCACAGTTGCGCCTGTTGCAGCAGCAACTGGCCGCAGAGGGCATCCCTACCGACACTCTGTCTATGGGTATGTCCGCAGATATGGGCGCGGCGATCGCCGAGGGCGCAAACATCGTACGTATAGGCACGGCCATTTTTGGAAAGAGAACGTATGCAAGCTAATATGAAAATCAGTTTTATTGGTGGCGGCAATATGGCGCAGGCTCTGATTGGCGGACTCGCCGGCAAGCTGACGGCCGCAGCGAATATCCATGTGGTGGATGTGAATGAGGATGCGCTGAACTTGCTGGCGCAGCGTCATGGGGTCACTACTTCGAATGTGCCCGGCGCAGCAGTGGCCGCTGCCGATGTCATCGTTCTGGCCGTCAAGCCGCAGCAGATGCGTGAGGTGGTCGCACAATTGCAGCCGCTGGTGAAGCAGCAATTAATACTGTCCATCGCAGCGGGCATACGTGCCTCTGATCTGTCGCGCTGGCTGCAGGGACATACGGCGATCGTGCGCAGCATGCCGAATACACCGGCGCTGGTCGGTATGGGTATTACCGGCATGGTCGCCATGAAGGGCGTATCCGATGCACAGCAGGCTATGGCCGATGCCATTCTGAGTGCCGTCGGTGCAACTGTGTGGCTGAAGGATGAATCCCAGATGGATGCCGTCACGGCGATTTCAGGCAGTGGTCCGGCGTATGTGTTTTATTTTATGGAAGCCATGCAAAACGCCGCCGTTGAACTGGGGCTGAGTGCCGAGCAGGGACGTGCGCTGGCGCAGGCTACTTTTGCAGGGGCCACCGAGCTGGCTGTGCGCTCCGAAGAAACGCTGGAGACCTTGCGTGATCGTGTCACATCCAAGGGCGGCACCACCTTTGCCGCACTGGCCTCGATGGAAGCCAGTGGCATGGGACACGCCATCGTGAAAGCCCTGCATGCAGCAGCAGCACGCGGTAAGGAAATGGGTGAGGAATTCGGGCGCGACTGAGCTTAGGTTTCCAAAGCAATGCAGTAAAAATCCAGGCGGCTTTATTTGGAAGCGAACGAGTTCAGATTACACTCAGTCCTTTTGAGCCTGAGTTGAGTTCATCGTTTTTCAGCAAGGAACTCTGTAGTTTGATAGCCAGTCGCAGATCATTGACAGAGTCTGCATTTCTGAGGGCATCTTCAATACTGATTTTCCCTGCTTCGACCATATCGAATAAGGCCTGATCGAAGGTCTGCATGCCCAGTTCACGTGATTTTTTCATCACCTCGCGTATCTGCTGTACTTCACCCTTGAAGATCAGATCGGAGATCAGAGGTGAGTTGAGCATGATCTCCACCGCAGCCATTCGGCCAGTGCCGGATTTGAGCGGGATCAGGCGCTGCGAAATCATGGCTTTCAGATTCAGGGACATATCCATCAGCAATTGCTGGCGCCGTTCTTCGGGGAAAAAATTGACGATACGGTCCAGCGCCTGATTGCTATTATTGGCATGCAGGGTAGCCAGACACAGATGACCAGTCTCGGCAAATGCAATGGCATGGTCCATGGTTTCGCGTTCGCGAATTTCACCGATCAGGATCACGTCCGGTGCCTGACGCAAGGTGTTCTTCAGCGCAGTCTGCCAGTCGGCGGTATCGGTGCCTACTTCACGCTGTGTCACGATGCATTGCAGATGAGGATGCACAAACTCGACCGGATCCTCGATGGTGATGATATGCCCGTGACTATGGGCATTCCTGTGCCCCAGCATCGCTGCCAGTGTGGTTGATTTGCCTGACCCTGTTGCACCGGCCATGATCACCAGTCCGCGCTTGGTCATCACGATCTCTTTTAACTCTGCAGGCATACCAAGACTGTCGATACTGGGTATGTCCGTCGTGATGGTGCGTATCACCATGCCGGATTTGGTTTGCTGCACAAAGGCAGACACCCGGAAGCGCCCTATGCCTTCAGCGCTGATGGCAAAATTACATTCCTTGCTCAGTGAAAATTCATTCAACTGGCGTTCATTCATGACCGCGGCCACCAGCGCTGCGCTGTCACGTTCAGACAGCAGCTGATTCGACACCGGCCTGATGCTGCCATCAAATTTAATGGCTGGCGCAAAGCCGGCAGTGATGAATAAATCTGAACCGCCTTTCTCCTTCATCAGACCCAGCAATTGCTGTATCAGGGATTTTGCTTCCGTCTTATCCATACGTGATTTAGCCCGTGAAATTTTCTGGCATCTTGGCGGCAGCGCGTGCCGCTGCCAGAGTGATGCGGTTGCGTTTTACCAGTTCCATCAGGCTGGCATCCAGTGTCTGCATGCCCAGATTGCTGCCGGTCTGTATGGCGGAATACATCTGGGCGACTTTGGATTCACGAATCAGGTTGCGTATGGCCGGTGTGCCCAGCATGATTTCATAGGCGGCGACGCGTCCGTTGCCTTCACGGTTTTTGATCAGGGTTTGCGATATCACTGCCTGCAAAGATTCCGACAGCATGGAGCGCACCATGTCTTTTTCATCGCCGGGAAAGACATCGATAATTCGGTCTATGGTCTTGGGTGCGGAAACCGTGTGCAGGGTACCGAACACCAGATGGCCGGTCTCGGCCGCGGTAAGTGCCAGACGTATGGTTTCCAGATCGCGTAATTCACCCACCAGCACCACATCGGGATCTTCGCGTAAGGCCGAGCGCAATGCAGCAGCAAAAGACAAGGTATGTGGCCCGACTTCGCGCTGATTGATCAGACCTTTTTTCGATTCATGCACAAACTCTATGGGATCTTCTATGGTCAGTATGTGGGCATACTCGTTTTCATTCACATGATTCACCATGGCCGCGAGCGTGGTTGATTTTCCTGAACCCGTAGGCCCGGTCACCAGCACCAGCCCGCGCGGCTTGAGTGCCAGCTCGGTAAAAATTTTTGGGGTGGCCAGATTCTCCAGCGTCAGAATTTTGGAAGGAATGGTGCGCATGACTGCAGCTGCACCTCGATCCTGATTAAAGGCATTCACACGAAAGCGGGCTACGCCGGGCAGGTCGAAAGAAAAATCAACTTCCAGTGAGGCTTCGTAGCGCTTGCGCAGAGCATCGTTCATGACTTCATAAATCATGGCATGCACTTCTTTGTGCGACATTTCAGGCAGATTGATGCGCCGCACATCGCCATGCACTCGAATCATGGGCGGCAAACCGGCAGAAAGATGCAGATCGGAGGCGCTGTTATTCACAGCGAAGTTCAGCAGTTCGGAAATATCCATGGAGATTGCGTCCGTTGTTGTCAGGGGCGCGGCTGGCATAGGGCGATGAGGTGATGCCGCAGCGTGTCGCGCGATTATCTGGCGCGAGCGTGCAAGCTCTCAAGCAGAACAGCGAGGGAAAATCAGTGCTGTTGCAGGGATGTGGCAGTACAGGCTTAAGGAATCATCAACCCAAAGCAATGCCAAGGAAGACAGCTGCGCCCAGCCAGTTGTTATGACGGAAGGCAGCAAAACAACGCAGGCGATCTCGGTCCCGTATCAGGGTCCAGTGATAGACAGCGATGCCGGCTGCGACGCTGATACCGAGCAGAAGTCCTGCGCCTAGACCATGCCACAGACCGACTGCAAGAATCAGCGCCAGACTGAAGGCATAGCAGAGCATGACGGCGAGTACATCGTAACGACCGAAGGTAATGGCCGAAGTGCGTATGCCGATCTTTAAATCGTCATCGCGATCCACCATCGCATATTCCGTGTCATAGGCCAGGGCCCAGAAAATATTCGCCAGCAGCAGCAGCCATGCTTCGGGCGGCACAGTATTCAATACAGCCGCATAGCTCATCGGTATACCAAAGCCAAAGGCAATGCCCAGATAAGCCTGAGGCAAGGCGAAGAAGCGTTTGAAATAGGGATAACTGCCTGCGATGAGTATGGCGAGTATGGAGAGTTCTTTGGTCAGCAGATTGAGTGGCAGTATCAGCAGATAAGACAGAAGCGCCAGCACGACAGCGACAGCGACTGCTTCCCAGGCGGCGATTTGTCCGGATGTCAGAGGACGTTCGGCGGTGCGTTTTACATGCTTATCAAAATCACGGTCAGCAAAATCATTGATGGCGCAACCGGCCGATCGCATCAGTAGGGTTCCCACACTAAAAATCAGCACCAGCTTCCAGTCAGGCCGGCCGTTCGAAGCCAGCCACAATGCCGACAAGGTGGGCCATAACAGCAAGAGGCTGCCTATAGGTTTATCCAGCCTGACTAGCCTCGCGTACAGGATGAGACGGGCGCGAAATGTGGTAAAGGAGAGCGTCATCTTGCTTATATGGTTTTGGTTCAGCCTTCTTCCAGACCGGCAGCAGGCAGCATCTCTACGCCATGCAGCTTGCATGACAAAACCGCCTGTCGCACAGCTTCAATCGCACCGATGCGCGTAAAGCTTTTGCGCCAGACGATGACGACACGGCGCGAAGGTGCCGGTGCTTCAAACGCGACATAGCGCAACATGTCGTTTTTGGTTTGCACGGCCGGCACCGATGCCTGGGGCAAGACGGTGATGCCTATGCCAGAGGCGACCATATGGCGTATGGTTTCCAGCGATGAGCCTTCAAAGGTACGGGCGATGCCAACACCTGCCGTCGAGAAGCGCGACATTTCGGGACAGACTTCCAGTACCTGATCCCGGAAACAATGACCTGAACCCAGCAGCAGCATGGTTTCCGTCTTGAGTTCTGCGCTGCTGATGGAGGAGCGATCTGCCCACTGGTGCTGGCGCGGCAGAGCAATCATGAAGGGCTCGTCATACAAGGCACGCACCATCAGTCCCTGATCATTGAAAGGCAGTGCGATGATGGCCGCATCGAGTTCGCCGGCACGCAATAATTCCAGCAGCTTCACGGTGAAATTTTCTTGCAGCACCAGCGGCATGAGCGGGAATTTATCGATCATGACCGGTACCAGCTGCGGCAGCAGATAGGGTGCGATAGTGTAGATCGTGCCTATGCGCAAAGTGCCGACCAGTGGGTCGGTGTTTTGTTTGGCGATATTTTTGATGGCGGCTGTTTGTTCCAGCACATGCTCAGCCTGGGCGACAATTTGCCCGCCTATAGGCGTGACCGAAATTTCAGAGCCTCCGCGCTCGAAAATAGCGACACCGAGTTCGTCTTCGAGTTTTTTGATCGCGACCGACAGCGTAGGCTGCGCAACAAAGCAG
>CAIQLE010000072.1 GCA_903872555.1 uncultured bacterium | reverse complement strand
ATAGCTTAAATTAAGTGCTACCTAGGTAATACCTAATAAGCAAGGCCGAATATGCTGGCTGATAGTGAGAAAGCTATGTCAACAACATCACTCAAACTACCTGAAGATCTCAAAGTGAAGGCGGAGCATGCTGCTGAATCTTTGGGGATGAGCCCGCACGAATTTATGGTTGATGCAATCAAGCAAGCAACGCAACTTGCTGAGTTACGCAGCAGCTTTATCGCCGAAGCTCAATCGGCAAGAAATCACGCCATCCAATCCAATCAAGCTTATGCCGCTGAGGATGTGCATGAATATCTGCGTGCGCGTATAGCAGGTGATACCAAAGCCAGACTCAAGTCTACATCTTGGTAAAGATCGTTTATGCACAGCAAGCGCTTGATGACTTGATCCGTCTGACAGATTTTTTACTTGAAACAGATGCAGCTGCGGCGCTGACGACTATCAATTTGATAGAGGAAGCCGTCATGCTGCTTGTGCGGCATCCTCTGATCGGCAGACAAGTGGATGAGCAACTCCGTGAATTGGTGATTTCAAGAGGAAAGTCCGGCTATGTTGCGCTCTATAGTTATGAGCAGCATCGAAATACCGCGCTGATCCTGACCATCAGACACCAGCGAGAGTCAGGATTGCCCGTGCAGTCGTTCGACTGATCCAGCAATTCATACAGCATTGATTTTCAGCGGGATTTAATCAGCCAGCCCTGAGTCCAATCCGGAAGCTTGCCCCTCGCTATGATCACTTTCGGGCAGGTAGCGATCTATGCACCGGAGTGATGATGGAGCCTGTCTTTCCCCAAGTGATGCCTCACGAAGCTGAGCTCAGTCCCCATGAGCGACAGCGCAGAGAGCTGATGCTGACCTTGCAAATTTACGGCAGCAAACCGGTAGCGGAATTATCGGACATGACAGAAGGAGAGCGCTGCAAATGGCTGTTCTGGAATCTGCATGAAAATCTGGACGGCATACGCATGATGGAGCCTACGTTGCAGGCGCGTGTGTCGAGCATGCAGTTCACCGTGCTTGATGGCTCAAAACTCATTGGTGACGGTGCCATGGAAAAGCGGCTGGACCTCTCGTGCCAGTGGACATTGACGCTGACTTATCCCGGCTTTCCTGAAGAGATGATGCATGCGCTGGGCGATGGCTGGGTTAATCTCATCATTGCGGAACAGGCACCGTCTTATCTGACCGTGGAAGACGGACAGAAGGCGTATCTTGATGCGGATCATGCGATCTATCCGAATCAGCTTTATCTTGAAGGCTGGATCACGAATGGCGTGTGGCAGGAAATGCGTCAGCCTTTATCGAATGTGCACCCGGGCTCGCGCACCGATGTCGTATTGCTCGACAACGTACTGTTCCCGGTCAGGCAGGGTTTTGATTTTGTCACTGGCCCTCCGGGTTCCATAGGCGTAGTGAATATGGAATTCAGAGTGTTCTCACATCCGGCCGAGCGACGCATGAGCCGGCGCGGTGAGACCCAACACCGTAGCTGAGGCGCGCTTCATGCACAGAGCACCTGTACCTTCTCCCGATGATGAACCTTATGCGCCTGAGGTGCCGCAACCGGCACCGCAGGAAGATCCGGTGCCGGATCCGAATCCGGAATGGTTCAGGCTTCGCTTTCCCTGATGCGTTGTATACGACGCAGATACCAGATCAGTGCCACCGCCACCAGCGCCAGACTGGCGCTATTGCCCAGCCAGAATCCGGCCGCTCCTTGCAGCATAGGTGGCGTGTTGCCCAGCACATCGAAACCGAGCAGATAGCCACCACCCAGACCCACACCCCAGAGCGCGATTGCATACATCAGCGTAGGCACGGTTGCGACTTTGTAGGCGCGCAGCACGAAGGCTGTGCCGACTTGCAATGAATCGAACAGCTGATAGAAAGCGATGAAGAAAAACAGCGGCATGGTTGCTGCGATCACACCGGCATCCGGTGTGTAGGCATGAATGATCTGTTCACGTGCCAGCCAGACGATGAGGCCCACGCTGACGGCCACCGTGGTGCCTAACTTCACACCCGCATAGCCTGCATGGCGTGCTGCCTGCAAACGACCTGCGCCGATTTCTTGCGCAACGATGGTGCTGGTGGCGCTGGCGATTGATAGCGGCAGCATATACAGCACGGTGCCGAAATTGGCGGTGATCTGATGCGCTGCCAGTGTGTGATTACCCATGCGCGCAATGAAGAGCGCCATGAAAGCAAAGGCAGTGACTTCAATCAGATAAGACAGGCCCATAGGCACGCCCAGTTTTAACAGCGCCGATTGTGCAGACCACACAGGGCGAATAAAACCGGTGCCGAAAATCTGGAAGGGTCGATAAAAGCTGCCGCGCCGGACAACGATCCAGCCTGCAGCCAGTGCTGCCCAGGCAGTCACCGCGGTGGCAATGGCGCAACCGGGCGTACCCATGCCGCTGATGCCAAAGGCACCGAAGATGAACAAGGCATTCAGCGGTGCTTTCAGCAGCAGGGCCGAGAGCTGTATCGCCATCACCATGCGCGGGCGCGAGGTAGCGTGATTGAGTGCACCATAAACACGAAAACCCAGCGTGGCAGGCAAGGCAAAGGCGAGCAGACGCAGGTATTCAATCACCTTGTCATTCAGTTCGGTCGGTGCATTGGCAATCGAGAGCAAAGGCTGTGGGAAGCAGAGCAGAATTGCTCCCAGCATGGATAAAAACAAGGCCAGCCACATACCCTGCTTAACCTGAAAACCGATGGCATCGAATTTTTTCGCGCCAAATAACTGGCCTATGGTGGGCGAGAGCGCCTGTGTCACACCTGAGAGCCCAACGAAGATACTGATATAAATCGAAGCGCCCAGACCGAGGGCGGCCAGATCAGTCGCTGAGTAGCGCGCGGTCATCATGGTGTCGATGACGCCATTCGCAATCACGGCCAGCTGACCGACCAGCATAGGCCAGGCCAGTGAGGCGACACGGAAGGTGAAAGCCGGTGGTGATGTTTTTATATCGTCGTTACTCATTTTTCAGTCTGCAATTTTTTGGTATTTATTTTTAGCAGTCATTTGTCATTCCGTTTGAACAGGCGGAAAAATTCATGACGGTCTGAGGCGCGTCTGCCTTGCCATAAGAGTGTGAAATTGCCGTCGATTTTTTTCATGCTTGCGCCTTGCTTGCGCAAACCATCGTCCTGCACCAGCAGATATTCGCAGTCCTCTTCAGGTGTGCGTGAAAATTTCACTTTGCCGAGATAGGCAAAAGAGGCGCGCTGCGCCGCACCCAGCCCCTGAGTTTTTACGCAGCCGTAAGTTGCCGGCAGGCTGGCTTCAAGGCTATCGGCAACACTGGCATAGCTCTGACCATAATTCAGCCAGGGCAGCCACAAGGTCATCAGCAAGAGCCAGCACAAGACTAGTCCGCCGGTTGAGAGCACGACCGCGCGCCACAGCACTGAAGGGCGGCGGCCGAGACGCCAGCGCAGCAATAATATCCAGCCTACAGAGGCGGCCGAAGCCACCAGCATTGCAAACAAATTGAATTCAGGTTTGAAGCCAGGCGCCAGCTTGAAGGCATTCTTTGCCAGTTGTGCCGGCCAGCCAGTTTGTTTTGCAACCCAGCCCAGCCAGATAAAACCGGCAATGGCTGAGAGTGTCATGACAGAGAACCAGTCTATGGCATTGATGGCACCCCGCTTAAGTGTGGGCAGTCCAAAGGTGGCGAGTATGGCCATCGGTGGCAGCAGGGCGAGCAACTCATAATCTTTGAGCGCAGGTGAGCAGATGCCCAGTGCGAGTAATACCGCAATGCAGGCCGAGGTGAGCAAAATATGCAGAGAGACTTGTGAGCGCCATGCATAGACGGCCCAGCCTGCGATAGGCCAGGCGGGCCAGGCATACCAGATCAGGGTTTTGAATAAAAGTCGCAGCGAGCTCACGCTGGGTTTGCCGAATTGATTCAGGTTGGCTGCCAGCCAAAGCTCGGACAGTTCAGAGGGCAGTATGGCGCGGTGAGCCATCACCCATGCGAGAGGAATCAGCACCGCAACCGGCAGTGCGACTCCCAGCAGAGCGGGCAATACGGAGCGATACATCAGGGCAGCTAAAACCACCAAGGTCAGCAAGAGTGCGATGGCGGTCATGCAGCCATGGGTCAGGGTCAGTCCGCCTAAGGCGAGTCCCAGGCCTGCTGCGCTGCGGGCACTCGGGCGGTCAAACAAGCATGCTGCACCATATAGCACGGCTGCAATCATGGCGACGAACAGTGCCGGTGCAGCGGTTTCATGGCTGCGCAAGAGCAGACCCAGACAGGCCATATAGATCAGCAGAGCGCCATCGGCCAGTGTGCGTCCGTAGTCATAGGTGGCAGGCTGACCACCGAAGGCCAGCTTCAGGGGCTGCGCCTCACTGCGGCGTCCCAGCACGAAGGCGGTGCGCCAGACGGCAGCTGCGCCGAGTGCGAAGAATACGAGTGTGGACAGGCGGGCGGCCAGACCGTCGCCTAGCATCCAGCCAAAGAGTTTGATCAGCAGGGCACCGACCCAGAAGGTGAGCGGTGCTTCATGCGGCATGGGCAGGCCAACGATGTTCGGCGCCAGCCAGTCAGCCAGCGAGCCATGCGCCATGGTCCACATGATGCCAAAGCCCGATGCATCTTCTACTTTCCACGGGTCACGGCGAATAATGCCGGGCAGGATGTAGAGCAGGCACAGGCCTATCAGACCCCAGCGGGGCAGGGCGAGGGTGGCGGCGGCGGGCAGTCGAACAGGTTTCATTCAGGCTGGGTCTGGAAAGTTGGGTGCAGGGGCGCGGGCTTCATTCTGCCGCAAAGAAAACAAAAATGCCGCTCAAGGCGGCATTTTTTACTGGAGGAGTGAGCTTCAGCCCGCTGCCTTGGTCTTGGAACCCACGCCACCAAATTTCTGGCGGAATTTCTCGACGCGACCAGCAGTGTCGACGATCTTGTGCTTGCCCGTGAAGAATGGGTGCGATTCGGACGATACCTCAACCTTCAGCAGGGGATAGTCCTTGCCTTCGAAATTGATGGTTTCGCGGGTCTGAACGGTCGAACGGGTGATGAATTTGAAATCGCAGGACAGGTCGTGAACGACGATGTCGCGGTAATCCGGGTGTATGCCTTCTTGCATGTCAGTCTCACTATCGTTGGGTAGCCAAAAGTCACTTCGTCGGTCTGTACTGCTTCTTGACCCGGTTGACCATCACTTGCCCGGTTAAGGGCGCTGGCGCCCTGAAAAAAGAAACGGGATTATATAGGGAAATCAAGGCTCTGGCGAGACTGGCGCCGTGCGCCGTGACCCGCCTGAGGGCAGGGCGTATCCGCTGGACGCGGCTACATCCCATGCCTTTTTGCCAATCAGGAACCGCCGCGCCTCATCATGTCGAAGAATTCCGCGTTGGTCTTGGTGGCCTTCATCTTGTCAAGAATGAACTCCATCGCCTCGATCTCGTCCATGCCGTACAGTAGTTTGCGTAGGATCCAGATTTTTTGCAGCACGTCAGGCTTGATCAGCAACTCTTCGCGACGGGTACCGGATTTATTCAGGTTAATGGCCGGGTAGACGCGCTTTTCAGCCAGACGGCGCTCAAGGTGCACTTCCATATTGCCGGTGCCCTTGAATTCTTCGTAGATCACATCGTCCATGCGGCTGCCGGTTTCGATCAGGGCCGTAGCGATGATGGTGAGTGATCCGCCTTCTTCAATATTGCGTGCTGCGCCAAAGAAGCGCTTGGGGCGCTGCAGTGCATTGGCGTCGACACCGCCGGTCAGGACTTTGCCCGAGGCCGGGATGACGGTGTTGTAGGCGCGGGCCAGACGCGTGATCGAATCGAGCAGGATCACCACGTCTTTTTTCATTTCAACCAGACGCTTGGCTTTTTCCAGCACCATCTCAGCGACTTGCACGTGACGCGTGGCAGGTTCATCAAAGGTGGAAGCAACCACCTCACCGCGCACTGAACGCTGCATCTCGGTGACTTCTTCCGGACGTTCGTCGATCAGCAGCACGATCAGGGTGATATCAGGATGATTGGCAGTGATCGCATGTGCCAGATGTTGCAGCATCACGGACTTACCGGATTTCGGTGAGGCCACCAGCAGACCACGCTGGCCTTTGCCTATAGGCGCAATCATGTCGATGATGCGGCCGGTAATATTTTCTTCGCCACGCATCTCGCGTTCCAGCAACAAAGGCTGGTTCGGGTGCAGCGGTGTCAGGTTTTCAAACAGAATCTTGTGCTTCGAGGCCTCAGGCGGTTCGCCATTCACCTTGTCGACTTTGACCAGCGCGAAATAGCGTTCACCATCTTTAGGAGTGCGAACTTCGCCCTCGATAGAGTCACCGGTATGCAGATTGAAGCGGCGTATCTGCGAAGGTGAAATATAGATGTCGTCGGTCGACGCCATATAGCTTGCGTCTGGCGAGCGCAGAAAGCCAAAGCCATCCGGCAGGACTTCAAGTACGCCATCGCCAAAGATTTGTTCTCCGGACTTCGCGCGTTTTTTCAGAATCGCGAACATCAGCTCTTGCTTGCGCAGTCGGGCAGCGTTGTCGATATCCAGGCCTATGGCCATTTCCAGCAGGGCGGACACGTGAAGTGCCTTTAATTCAGATAGATGCATGTTTTGGTACCGCGTCGTGCGGATATAGGGTGGGGGAGGGGATTACGTTGGAAAGAAAACGAAGAGCGGCAGTGCGAGCGCACCGCCGCCGGAATCACAAGAATCAGATATTACTGTCAATGAAAGAAGTCAGCTGACCTTTGGCCAGTGCGCCTACTTTCTGCGCCGCCGGTACACCGTTCTTGAACAGTATCAGGGTCGGAATGCCACGGATGCCGAACTTGGCAGGTATAGCCTGATTGGCATCGACATCCATCTTGGCGATCTGGATTTTGCCGTCGTATTCCTTGGCGACTTCTTCCAGTATAGGGGCGATCATCTTGCAGGGACCGCACCACTCTGCCCAGAAATCGACCAGCACAGGCTTGTCAGACTTCAGAACATCAGTGTCAAAAGAGTTGTCAGAGATATGTTTAATGTTTTCGCTCATGGTGTCCTCAGTGAGAGGTGAAAGTCATCCCGTTGGTTGATGCGCCTGCAATAAAACTGCATTGACCCAAACTGCTTTGCGACCCATTGAAAATACTCAGGAATGTGGCGCGCAAAATCGGAAAGTGTATTTGAGGCAGGAGGTGGCGCGGCGGGAATTTCGTGAATCATAACTCATTTTCATGAAATGTGTGCCTTTGTGACTGCAAGCTTGAGCAGTCGCATAAAATGTCGCCTAGCCCCGAACGATAGACCTGAAGTAAGCCCGCATGAGTCTCACCCTGAAAACCTTGTCCCCCGGACCTACTTTCTGGCCGCAAGTTGCCCGCTTGCTGCTTGAAGAGGTGCGTGCAGAGGGCGCCGGAGCGCTCGCTTCGAGGCTAGTGTTGGTACCTACTTACACCCATATCACCCTATTGCGCGATGCGCTGACGGCAGAAATGGGTGGCAGTTTCATCCCGCCGCAAATACGTACTCTGGATTCCTGGCTGGAGCAGCAGCCACCTGAGATCAATGCTGACGCCCCTGCTACGAATGCTGAACGTCTGATGGCGCTGTATGCCTCGCTGCGTGATATCGCCTGGCTGAAAAAACTCTTTGCTGCCCGCCGCAATACTGATCTGCTGCCGCTGGCGCAAACCCTGCTGGCCTTGTGTGATGAATTGACGGCGGCACTCTTGCCCGCCGCGCTGGCTCAGCCTGAAGTCATGGAAGATCGCTGGCAAGCGGCGCTGACTCAGCTGTCGCCGCGCGCCGCGGCCTTGTTATCTGAAGAGTCCCGGCTGGTCTGGAATCTGTGGCAGGGCGAGCGTGATGCGCGCGATCCGGGGCTGCTGCGGTATGCAGCCATGCAGCGGGCTGCTGCTGCGGCAGAATGTCCTTTGTTGTGGTGCTCGCCCTGGGCGCCTGATGCGCTGGAGTCAGGATTTTTACAGGCCTGGTCACAACACCAGCCTGTTGCACTAGTACAGCTGGACTGGTCATCAAATGCAGTGCCCATTGCCTTTGCGCGCAGCTGGCCTGAATTAAGTGAATCCATTTTAAATGAATCCAAATTAGGTGAATCCAAATTAGGTGAATCCAAATTAGGTGAATCAAATAATTTCAGTGAAATGATTGGATTAGATGATTTCAATGATTTCAATGATCTCAGTTATCTCAATGACTTCACTGATTTCGCTGGCTTCAGTGAATTGACTGATGAGCCGCAGGATTTACAAGAAACGCATGCAGCACTCGCTCTGCCTGCAGGCCTCTCACTGTATGCCGCCAGCGGTCTGGAAGATGAAGCCCAATCAGCGGCGCAAACGATTGTGGACTGGATCGCAGAAGGCAAGACGCGCATTGCCATCGTGCCTCAGGACAGGGTGGTCGCGCGTCGCGTTCGCGCCCTGCTCGAGCGTGCACAAGTGTTTGTGTCAGATGAAACGGGCTGGAAGCTCTCCACTACACGTGCAGCGGCGGTAGTGCATGCCTGGCTGCAGCTGGTGGCAGCGGGCGGCGATAGTACGGCCTTGCTCGACTTCCTGAAATCGCCCTTCATCCCGCATGAAAGCCTGAGCGATGCCACACAGCGCAATGCTATGGAAAGTGCGCTGATCTCAGCTGGTGCTCAGGCGGGCTGGCATGGCATGCTGAATGCACTGAATGATCAGCCCGCAGCAAAAACCCTGATCGAAGTCATTGCACGCGAAGCAGCACGTTATGCACGACATAAAACAGTGCATGAATGGGTGCGGGCAACGCATGATGTATTTGAAGCGCTGGGCAGTACACAGGCCATGCTGGAAGATCCGGCGGGCGAGCAAGTGATGGCCATGCTCGAACATCTCTCTCGTGATTGTGAATCACTGGATCAGCGTTTTTCACTCAATGAATGGCGCGCATTGCTTGATCTGCAAATGGAGCAAACCGTTTTTGTCGCCAGCCGCGATGATCAGCGCGTGATGATGGTGCCTTTAAATGGCAGCACATTGCGCCATTTCGATGCCGCCATAGTACTGGGTGCTGACAGTGAGCATTTGCCTTCGCGTCCTGCAGAGGCCTTGTTCTTTGCGAATGCGGTCAGACGTGAAATGGGACTGCAGACACGCGAAAGCCGACAGCGCCAGCAATTGCGTGAATTCGCGTCATTGCTCATGTCCTGTCCTGTGGTGGTGCTGTCATGGCAGGCCCATCATCAGGGCGAAACGGTGGCTCCCAGTAGCTGGATACAAAGGCTGGAGCTGACATTGGAAAGTGCGGGTTTATCTGCCTTGCCGCGCCATAAGCCTGAACGCAGCACGCTAAGCTTACAAGCCCTGCTGCCCGTCCGACCGAGTCCCGTCGCACCCGAGCTGTTGCCCGCCAGTTTGTCGGCCAGTGGCTATAACAGTCTGGTGGCCTGCCCGTATCAGTTTTTTGCTTCGCGCATGCTGGGTTTGCGAGCGCCGGATGAAATCAGTGAATTGCCAGAGAAACGTGATTACGGTGATTGGCTGCACCAGATACTCAAGCGCTATCACGATACAGTGCGTGCTGAATCCACGGCACACGAGCTGCGCTTTGCCCTGATGACACGCATCTCGGATGCGGTATTTGATGATTTGCTGGAGCATCAACCAGCTGCTTTGGGTTACAAAGCGCGCTGGATAGCCAAGCGTGATGCCTATGTCGAATGGGCGAATACGCATGAAAAAGAAGGCTGGCAATTCGCCTTTGGTGAACAGTGGCAAACACGCATGCTGAACTGGGGTGAGGGCAAGATCAAACTCCACGGCCAGATTGACCGTGTGGATCAGAACGCCGATGGTGAAAGCCTTGTGCTGGATTACAAGAGTTCGAAAAAAGACAAACTCAGCGGGCGCCTGCGAAAGCATGAGGATCATCAGCTGCCTTTTTATGGTCTGCTGCTGGAGCCTGCTCCGGTACGCGCTGCCTATGTGGCGATTGATGATGACAAACCGGGACTATCAGAAGCAAATGAATTTCATGAATGGCGTGATGCATTACAGACGCAGCTGATTCATACCCTGCAAGCGATACAGCAAGGCACAGCCTTGCCGGCCTCAGGAGTGAACAAGAGCTGTGAATGGTGTGATGTGCGTGGCCTGTGCCGCAAGGGAGTCTGGTGATGTCGGACTCACACGCTTTTGTTGCGGACGAACAGGCGGTCGATGCTGAGCATTTTGTGCGCATCGCTTGCGACCCGGCACGCTCCGTACTGGTTGAAGCCTGTGCCGGCAGTGGCAAGACCTGGTTGCTGGTGTCGCGCATGCTTCGTCTCTTGCTTGCGGGTGCGCGGCCGGCTGAATTACTGGCCATTACCTTTACACGCAAAGCCGCACAGGAAATGCGTGAACGTCTGCTGGATTTATTGCGCGAACTGTCTCTGGCCGATGATGCAGGCGTCACTGAGCTATTAGTGCAGCGCGGCCTGTCAGCCGCGCAGGCTAAGCATCAGATCAGCGATGCGCGTCATCTGTATAAGCGCGTACTGGCTAGTCCGCATGGGCTCTCCGTTGATACCTTTCACAGCTGGTTCATACGATTGCTGCAGATCGCACCCCTCTCCGCCGGCGTTCCTCATGGCTACGGACTGGAAGAAAATACCGCTGAATTACGCGAAGCTGCCTGGCTGCGTTTCATGCAATCACTCAAGCTGTCTGAAAATCAGGCATTGCGTGCTGCCCTGATGCGCGTGTATGAAATTGCAGGCGACTGGACCGGCCGCGAAATGATAGAAGCCTTCATTGCGCGTCGTGCGGAGTGGGAGATCGCAAATCAGCAGGGCGATCCACTGGAAGATTTACGAACTTTGTGCGGAAGCGATGGTGAAATTGATGCGCGACTGTCCTTGTGGGCGGATGCTGCGCTCTGCGCACGCTTCACGCAATTCACCCGTACACTGGGCAAGGGCACCAAGGCGCAGCAGACGATGGCCAGCGAAATCGAGATAGTGATTTCGGGTGCGGGCAGTATCGAAGCATTCAACGCTTTGTATGAACTCTGTCTGACCGGTAAGCAACAGCCGCGCAGTATCAAAATCACGAATGACATCAAGCGTGCTGTGGATGAAACCACGGCGCAGGCCATGCTGGATGACTGGCCACTGCTCTGTGATGCGCTGGTGATGCTGCGTCAGCGCAGCTCGGAACTGATTGTGCGCCAGTTGAACGAGGCCATGTTCCTCGTCGGCGCGGCCTGCATAGAACATTACAGTACGATCAAGGCTGAACGACGCGTGCTGGATTTCTCTGATCTGGAATTACATGCCTGGCAGCTGCTGACCAGCCCTGAGCACGCGGACTATCTGCATGCACGCATCGATGCACGCTACAAACACATACTGATTGATGAATTTCAGGACACCAATCCTTTGCAATGGCAGATCGTGCGCGCCTGGATCGATGCCTATGGCGAAGATACACAAAGACCGAGTGTCTTTATTGTGGGCGACCCCAAGCAATCGATTTATCGTTTCAGGCGTGCCGAGCCGCGCGTCTTTGCATCGGCGCGTGAGCTGCTACTGAGTTATGGCGCAGCCAATCTGCGTACCAGTCTGACGCGCAGAAATGGCATAGCAATTGTGCAGATGCTGAATCAGGCTATGCACGGCAATCCTCTGTACCGTACACAGGCTACTTTTTCTGATTCACCAAGCCAGGTGTGGCGCTTGCCGCTGTTGCGACCAGCAGTGACTGAAGCAACTGAAGTCTCGGGTTTTTATCTGCGTGATCCTTTGCATACTGCGCCGTTGGAAGAGGATGATGAGCGGCGACAGCAGGAAGGTTTTGCGGTGGGCTGTGCTCTGCAAGAAGCGCGTGCGCAATGGCAGGGTGACAAGCCGTTGGCCTGGTCGGACATGATGATACTGGTGCGTAGCCGCACCCATCTGGTGGACTATGAGCGTGGTTTGCGCGATGCCGGCATACCTTTTGTTTCAAGCCGCGCCGGAGGCTTGCTGGATGCGCTGGAAGTAGCTGACCTGATCGCTTTATTGCGCTGGCTGACCATGCCGGCAGATGATCTGGCGCTGGCCCATGTGCTGAAGTCACCCATTGCTGCGGCCAGCGATGATGCACTGATGGCGCTGGCCAGCATGTCTGAAGGAAGCTGGTGGCAGCGCCTGCAGACGCAAGTGATGGAAGATACTGCTGCACCTTCGCTTCAGCGCATCTGTCCTCTGCTCATGCAATGGCAGGCAGCGGCTGAGCATTTGCCGGTGCATGATTTACTTGATCTCGTCATCCATGAAGGCGAACTGATGCAGCGCTATGCGGCATCAACACCAGCCACGATGCGCGCTCAGGTGCTGGGCAATATCGATGCGTTTGTGGCGCTGTCTTTGCAGCTTGATGCCGGACGTTATCCCAGCATTGCCCGTTTCATTGATCATTTGCGTCGCCTGCACCGGGGCAGCCAGCAAGAAGCGCCGGACGAAGCCGATAGTGATGCTGCACTCGACGCGGTGCGCATCATGACGATTCACGGTGCCAAAGGACTGGAAGCAGAAGTCCTGGTGCTGATGGGTTCGAATCACAGCGATGGAAGCAAAGATACAGTAGGTGTGCTGTGCGACTGGCCGCAAGATGCGATCGCTCCCACGCATTTTTCTGTGTTTGGAAAAATGACGGAACGTGGCATGGCACGCGCGCATTTGTTTGCACAGGAAGATGCCTTCCGCACTCAGGAAAACTGGAATCTTTTGTATGTGGCAGCCACCCGCGCTAAGAGCACGCTCATCATCAGCGGTGTACATGCAGGCAAATCTGATGCTGCTGGCATTGCTACAGGCAGCTGGTATGAGCGCCTGATGTTTGTAGAAGAATTTTCACCGCCTGAGCTTTCCATCAACATGCATCAGCATGCAGCAGAGTTTGCACTGACGCTGTTTAAGCCCCTGCCTTTGCCGCCTGCAGCACGCAAGCTGCGTGAGACTGAGAATGAGGCGACGCGTGAAGGCAGTTTGCTGCATGCCCTGATGGAAAGGCTGACCAATGTGTCGGCATGGCCTGTGGTTGTGCCGCCCGCACCCAGAGTCGCGCGCTGGCTGAATTGCGGCATAGAAGAAGCTGAAACTGCCTGCCAGCAAGCCCGTAAGATTTTGTCGCAAGCAGAACTGGCAAAATTTTTTGACCCGTCGCTGTATACCTTTGCGCGCAATGAAATGGAGCTGGTGCATCGGGGTGATCTGATGCGTCTGGACAGGCTGGTGATTATTGATCAGGAACTCTGGATACTGGATTACAAGCGCAATGTGTATGAATGGCAGCAAGCGGATTATCAGCAGCAACTGGCTCGCTACCGCGCTGCCTGCGCCCATTTATTTCCTGATAAATCGATACTTTCTGCGCTCATCACTGTGGATGGCAAGTTGTGGCTGGCCGGTGCAGACAAAAAGCTGGCAGCAGAACAGATGTCATTGAATCTGGATCTCTAGTACGAGCTATCACGCAGGAAAGCAATAAAAACTTGGCAACTTTCGATTTTTATTGCGATCAGATCAGCATACAGACTCAGATAAAACGTGAAGAAGCCACCACAAGTCCCTGAATGTATTGACGGAAATTCTGTCGCGCGACTATAGTGCCGCATGTTTTCAGATTTCACTTCCCTGCTAGAGAAAGTCAGGCAACTGGCGGAGCTGTCGCAAGCGCTGCGTAGCGAGAATGCCGCATTGCGCGGCGAGATGGCGACGCTCGCCGGAGAGAACACACGACTGGCTGCGCGCATGAAAGAAGCGCATGACCGTGTTGCCACCCTGCTCGAGGCTTTGCCCGAGTCTGCCAGTGATCAGGAGACCGCATGACGACGATTGATGTCAGCATCATGGGCCAGCCCTATCGTCTGGTGTGCAAAGAGGGCGAAGAGATCGCGCTCAAGCAAGCCGTTGCTTATCTTGACGAACGCATGAGCGCCATACGCGATGCAGGCAAGATCAAAGGCACGGACCGAATTGCAGTCATGGCGGCATTAGGCATCGCTGCTGATTTTCTTGGTACACGTTCTGCCGATGGCCCTTTCGCCAATATGCCTTTAGCCGAAGTGCATGAAAAAATTACTGCCATGAATGCGCTGCTGGATGGAGCGCTGGCACCGCAAGAGCGCCTGTTTTAAATTACTTTTTTGTTTTATGTTCCGGCGCTTGAAAGCCGTTGACATGCGGAGTGTTTAAGGTAGACTGAGCTCTCCTGCCGTGTTCGCGATTGCCATATATTCCTTGAACCATTTAAGAGCATAGGCTGCGGGATTCGTTTGATAGGCGTGAACGTCGCTCGTTCGATGATCCCAATATCAAACTACTGTGGCCAACTTGGACCGCTAGGTTCAGGATGCCGGCGCAGCGGCACAGGCGGGACTTGATACCAGCGGTTGCATTTATATGCAGCCGCTTTTTTTTGCGCGCCAGATTCTGCGCCATCAACGCAAACCATTTGCTATCTCTGTCCCTATGTCTTACTGGCTAATGAAATCCGAGCCTGACGAAGCCAGCATAGATCACGCGCTGGCCTTGAAAGAAAAGGGCATACCCTGGACCGGCGTGCGCAACTATCAGGCGCGTAATTTCATGCGGGACCAGATGCGCATTGGCGATGGCGTACTGTTTTATCACTCCAGTTGTGAGCAGCCCGGGATTGCCGGTATCGCTGAAGTCGCCAGTGACAGCTATCCGGACCCGACGCAATTCGATCCTCAGAGTCCTTATTTTGATCCCAAGTCTGTGCCTGAACAGCCACGCTGGTTGCTGGTCGATGTGCGTGCCCTGAAAAAAACACGCCTCATCAGTCTGACGGAATTGCGCGAGCAGCCCGAACTGCAAGAGATGCTGATACTCAGGCGCGGCAACCGGCTGAGTATCACGCCCGTCACGCAAACCGAGTGGGACTGCATCGTCAACAAACTCGTCAACATAGTCCTCAATCAACCCGTCAATAAAAAATAATCAAGGTCGCGGCATGGATATTCAACTGATCGCCGCTTTCCTGCTGCTCGGAACCTTCACCGGTTTTGCTGCCGGTTTGCTGGGTATAGGCGGTGGCATGCTGATGGTGCCTTTTCTGACCTTCTTGCTGGGCATGAGCCATTTTCCGCCCGCATTGATTGTGCATGCAGCGATTGCCACGTCGCTCTCGACCATCATGTTCACCTCGCTCTCATCAGTGCGGGCGCATCATCAGCGCGGTGCGGTGCTGTGGCCGGTGGTGAAATTGCTGGCGCCCGGGATTCTGATCGGTTCCTGGATAGGACCGTGGATAGGCTCCGTATTGCCTTCACAGGGGCTGGCTTTGTTCTTCGCTGTCTTCGTCAGTTTCTCTGCGACGCAAATGCTGATCGATATAAAACCTGCCACCGTACGCGACTTGCCCAAGGCGCCCGGTATGCTGGGGATGGGTGTGCTGACTGGCGTGCTGGCTGGTTTAGTGGGTGCGGGCGGTGGCTTTATTTCCGTGCCCTTTATGACCTGGTGCAACGTCAGGATTCAGAATGCCGTTGCCACCAGTGCAGCGCTGGGTTTTCCGATTGCCTTTGCCGGCACGCTATCGAATATTTATTTCGGCCTGCGCGAACCGGACTTACCTGCCGGTTCGTTAGGTTTTATTTACCTGCCTGCACTGCTGGTGATTTCTCTGGCCAGTGTGCTGACTGCACCGCTGGGCGCTAAGCTGGCGCATGCCTTGCCGGTAAAAAGTCTGAAGAAAATATTTGCAGGCCTTTTGTATGCAATAGCGGCCTATATGCTCTACAAGGCATTGCGCTAGTTACGTTTTTTTATTTGCCAAACTGATCGCGCAAATTATTTTTTTGTACCTTGCCCATGGTGTTGCGCGGCAGTTCGCTGATTACATGAACGCGTTTCGGCACTTTGAAATTCGCGATCTGATTTTTCAGTGCATGGATGATGCCCGCTTCATTCAGCTCCGCACCCGGACGCAATACCACCACAGCGGTTACGGCTTCACCAAAATCCGCATGCGGCACGCCGATCACTGCGGATTCAAGCACGCCCGGTAACTCATCAATCACGGATTCAATTTCTTTTGGATAGACGTTGTAGCCGCCGGAGATGATCAGGTCCTTGCTGCGTCCCACAATAGACAGATAGCCTTCGCTATCGAGTTGCCCCACATCGCCGGTCTTGAAATAGCCATCCGCCGTAAATTCTTCGGCCGTTTTTTCCGGCATCTGCCAGTAGCCTTTAAAAACATTCGGCCCCCGAACCTGTATATCCCCAATCTCATCGACCGCACAGACATGACCATCCGAACGGGTGACACGCACTGACACGCCGGGCAAGGCCGGACCGACAGTGCCGAGCTTGCGCTTGCCAGCATAGGGATTCGAGGTCAGCATCGCGGTCTCGCTCATGCCATAGCGTTCGAGCAGGGTATGTCCTGTGGTCTGCATAAAAGCGCTGAAGGTTTCAGCCAGTAAGGGTGCTGAGCCCGACACAAATAAACGCATGTGCTGACAGACATCGCGCGTGAATGCAGGATCGGATAAGAGCCTGACGTAATAGGTGGGCACGCCCATGAAGACTGTGCTGCGCGGCAGGTGCCGTATCACGGTGCTGCTGTCGAACTTATTCAGGAAAATCATTTTGCTGCCATTCATCAGCGCGCCATGGGCAGCGACGAACAAACCATGAATATGAAACAGTGGCAGCGCATGCAGCAAGACATCACCTGTGCGCCATTCCCATGCTTCATGCAGCACGCGTATGTTGGAAGCGAGATTGTGATGCGTCAGCATCGCGCCTTTACTGCGGCCCGTCGTGCCTGATGTGTAAAGAATCGCTGCCAGATCATCGCCCTCACGCTGAACCGTCTCGAAGGTGTCAGCATGATGTACGGCGCGTGACAAGAGCGAACCGCTGTTGCGGCCTGCATGCGCTTCATCCAGGGTGAACACATGCTGTGTACCGGCCTTGAAAGCAATCTGTGTGACCCAGCCAAAATTTTTCGGAGAGCACACCACCACAGCCGGTGAAGCATCCTCAATGAAGTAGCGCATTTCCGAAGACTGATAGGCAGTGTTCAGCGGCAGATAAACAAAGCCTGCGCGTACCGTCGCCAGATACAGCATCAGGGCTTCGGGGGATTTCTCTACTTGTGCCGCGATGCGTGAACCTGCGGGCAAGTTCAGACTGGTCAGCAGATTGGCGATCTTGGCGGTGCCGCGTTCCAGATCACGCCAGCTGTAATACTGCGCATCCTCGGTCTCCAGCCAGCAGTCATCAAGATCTTGCGGAAAGCGCGAACGGAACAGTGAGTAGAGATTAGCGTTCATGGTCGTGTCTGGATTTTTATCGTTGTTTTATGTTTGCGATTTATTTGCTGAGCCAGGTGCTGACTTAGTTACTGACTTAGTTACTGACTTAGGTACTGTATTTTGCGCTTGTTTTTGGCGCTGAATTTTGTTGTAATTTTTGCTGTGATTTTTGCGCTCATTTTTTACGCTGCAGCAGGCGCACGCTTATAAGCGATAGCCAGCAGCACCACACCGACCACGATCATAGGCAGCGACAGCAGCTGTCCTGCAGAGATGGTCCAGCCACCCAGCATGACTTCGTAATCCGGAGTGCGGAAGTATTCAGTGAAAAAGCGGGCGCAACCATAACCCGCAGCGAACACACCGCTGACGGCCAGATAAGGGCGCGGCTTGCGCGAGTAAATCCACAGCACGATAAACAACAAGACCCCATCTACCAGAGCCTGATAAATCGGTGAAGGATGGCGCGGCAAGTTATCCACGTTCGGCCAGATCATGGCCCAGGGCAGGGAGGCATCGGCGACTCTGCCGGGCAGTTCAGCGTTGATGAAATTGCCTATGCGTCCGGCGGCATAACCCAGTGGCACCAGCGGCGCAATCAGGTCCATGACATCCATCAGGCGTCTTTGATGCAGGTGGCCCCAGATCCCCATGGCCACCATGACACCCAGAAAACCGCCATGGAAAGACATGCCGCCCTGCCAGATGGCGATGATTTCTTTCGGATGCGCGAAATAATAGTCAGGGTGATAGAACAGCACTTCGCCCAGCCGGCCGCCGATGACCACGCCCAGCACGCCATAAAAAAGCATGTCTTCCAGATCTTCATTGCGCCAGCCGGCCACCGCGATATGGGGCTGCTTTAAGCGCACACGGCCCAGCAGCAGGAACAGCACAAAGGCCAGCAGATACATCAGGCCGTACCAGCGCAGGCTGAGGGGGCCAATCGCAAGGGCTATCGGGTCGGGCATGGGGTGAATCAGCATAGGGCTTGTCTCTCGCATCAGATAGTCACGGGCTGGCTGTAAAGGGGCGCTCGTGTCGCTAGCGCTGGGCAGCAGCCTGACCGACAGTGATCCGCCAGCGGATCTGGTTTCTGTGGCATCCGGCGTTTTTCTCCGGACGTTTCAAGTTCGACACGAATTGTGGCATAAGCGCGCCGCCACTGCCCGTCGCTATGGGGCTGCTGGTTAAGCCAGTCTTTAAGCTGACGCAAAGGCGTTTGAGCCAGATTCAGGATGAATGCTCAAGCACCTTGCGCTTTGAATTGACAGATATTTGCCGGCAAGGCATCGTTACGCTCTTTCTGTAAATCAAGCTAGACCGGAGATCGCATGGCAGCCAACGAACGCTCGAAACACATCACCCAAGGGGTGGCACGCAGCCCGAATCGCGCGATGTATTACGCAATGGGTTACAAAAAAAATGATTTCGACAAGGCCATGATTGGCATTGCGAATGGTCATTCGACCATCACGCCCTGTAATTCAGGCCTGCAAAAGCTGGCTGATGCAGCGATCGCCGCCACCACCGAGGCGGGCGCCAATCCTCAGGTCTTTGGTACGCCGACGATTTCCGATGGCATGTCCATGGGCACCGAGGGCATGAAATATTCACTGATTTCACGCGAAGTGATTGCTGATTGCATAGAGACCTGTGTACAGGGCCAGTGGCTCGATGGCTGTGTCGTGATTGGTGGCTGCGATAAAAATATGCCGGGCGGGATGATCGCGCTGGCACGTACCAATGTGCCGGGCATCTATGTCTATGGCGGCACCATCAAGCCGGGCAACTGGAAGGGCAAGGACCTGACCATTGTGTCGGCCTTTGAAGCTGTGGGTCAGTTCACAGCCGGCAAAATGTCGGATGAAGATTTTGAAGGCATAGAACGGAATGCCTGTCCCTCGACCGGTTCCTGCGGCGGCATGTATACCGCCAACACCATGTCTTCTTCTTTCGAAGCACTCGGCATGTCCCTGATGTACTCGTCCACGATGGCCAATCCGGATGAAGAAAAGACCGTTTCGGCAGCCGAGTCCGCCCGCGTGCTGGTTGAAGCCGTCAAGCGTAACCTCAGGCCGCGCGACATCATTACCCGCCGTTCCATAGAAAACGCCGTCGCCGTGATTATGGCCACCGGTGGCTCCACCAATGCAGTGCTGCACTTCCTGGCCATTGCGCATGCCGCTGAAGTGGAATGGACGATTGATGATTACGAACGCATGCGCAAAAAAGTGCCTGTGATCTGTAACCTGAAACCTTCGGGTGAGTATGTGGCGACCGATCTGCATGCAGCAGGCGGCATTCCGCAAGTCATGAAGATTTTGCTCAACGCAGGTTTATTGCATGGCGATTGCATCACCATCACCGGCAAGACGATTGCAGAAGAGCTGGCTCATGTGCCTGACCAGCCGCGTGCTGACCAGAATGTGATCATGCCTATCGAGAATGCGCTCTACAAAGAAGGCCATCTGGCTATCCTGAAAGGCAATCTCTCGCCTGAGGGTTGTGTCGCCAAAATCACCGGCCTGAAAAATCCGGTCATTACCGGTCCGGCACGCGTATTCGATGATGAACCCTCAGCCATGGAAGCTATCCTGTCTGACAAAATCAAGGCTGGTGATGTGCTGGTGATGCGTTACCTCGGCCCTAAGGGCGGTCCTGGTATGCCGGAAATGCTGGCACCGACTTCGGCCCTGATCGGCAAAGGTCTGGGCGAGTCGGTGGGACTGGTGACGGATGGACGTTTCTCAGGCGGTACCTGGGGCATGGTGGTGGGTCACGTGTCGCCTGAAGCGATTGCCGGCGGCACCATCGCGCTGGTGCAAGAGGGTGATTCGGTGACCATCGATGCGCATCAGCTGCTGATACAACTGAATGTGCCGGATGAAGAGATCGCACGTCGCCGTGCAGCCTGGCAGCCGCCTAAGTCACGCTATACCCGTGGTGTGCTGGCGAAGTTTGCTAAATTGGCATCTTCAGCCAGTCGTGGTGCTGTCACGGATTAATAGATGTGTAATGGCGTGTAAGTGCCTTCTGGCCTTGCACTCTGATGGTGATAGTTTGTCGATTCAGCAGGATGACGAAAACAGGTTAAAATCCTGCGGTAAATTTTTAATGGAGAATAATATGAACCGTATTCTGGTTGCAGTACTCGCCGTTGGCGCTCTGATGTCTCAGGCAGCATTCGCTAACGAGCAGCTGGCAAAAGAAAAAAACTGCCTGGCTTGCCACGCGGTTGAATCGAAACTGGTGGGCCCTGCATACAAAGATGTCGCTGCTAAATACAAAGGCGACAAAACTGCTGAAGCCAAGCTGGCCACAAAAATTCTCAAAGGCGGCAGCGGCGTCTGGGGTGCTATCCCTATGCCTGCAAACCCACAGGTTTCAGAAGCCGAAGCCAAGACCCTGGCACACTGGGTTCTGTCACTGAAGTAATTCAGTCTCAGGCAGTCAATGCAGTGAATAAAAAAGCGCTCTTCAAGAGCGCTTTTTTTATGGGGCCATGCAGCGCCCCATGTCCAATTCAGCAGCTTATTTCGTCACAGCGATCTGTGAACGTTTGCCACCCTTAAAGGTATACAGCGTGAGCGTGCCATTTTTAATGTCACCGTGCTGATCAAATGCAATCGTGCCTGTCACGCCCTGATAATTGATCTTCGCCAGTTCAGGCAGATATTTTGCAGGCTCTGCCGAGTTGGCTTTCTTCATGGCTTCGGCCATCACCATCACGGCATCGTAGACATAAGGCGCATAAATTTTTACCTCGGCACCGAATTTCTTTTTGTAATCCGAGTGGAAGGTTTCCAGACCTTTCTTTTGACTTTCTTCCACACCACCGGCCTCGGCACACACCACTTGTCCATCGCTCATGCCCTCACCTGCCAGTGCAGGCAATTGTTCGTTACAGATGCCATCACCGCCCATCAATTTTGTATTGATACCGAGCTGCTTCATCTGACGCAGCATAGGACCGGCCACGGCATCCATGCCACCGAAGAAAATCAGATCAGGATTTTTTCCTTTGATAGCGGTGAGGATGGCATTGAAATCCGTCGCTTTGTCATTCGTGTACTGACGGCCAACGATGGTAATGCCGGCAGCCTTGGCGGCTTTGGCAAATTCATCGGCCACACCCTGACCATAGGCGGTACGGTCATCAATGATGGCAATGTTTTTGGCCTTGATCGTCGCAGCAGCATAACGACCTAAGGCACCACCCAGCTGAGCATCATTCGCCACCACTCTGAACGCACCTTTGTAACCCTGCAGCGTGTACTTAGGATTGGTGGACGAGGGCGTGATTTGTGGAATGCCGTTATCGTTATAAATCTTGGAAGCCGGTATGGTGGTGCCTGAGTTCAGGTGGCCGATTACACCGTTTACCTTGGCATCCGCCAGTTTTTGCGCAGCGGCAGTGGCTTGCTGAGGGTTGGCCGCATCATCTTCAGTGAGTAAAACAAATTTCACTTTCTTGCCGCCCAGAGTAACGCCTTTGGCGTTCAGTACATCGATCGCCATGCGTGCGCCATTTTCATTGTCTTTACCCAGATGAGCAATCTGACCGGAGAGCGGGGCGACATGACCGATCTTGACGATCTGTTCCTGTGCGCCGGCCTGAGTGGCTGCAGCCAGCAGCAGAATCATAAGGGCTGGGGTGTGGGGCTTGAAGCGCATGCAGAGTCTCCTGATTAGCTGTTCAGATAAAGGGGTGCAAATATCAACTTGGCAGACGGTAAACCAAAGCCGTCTGCTACGCAATCTATGTAAATGCAAAGTCCAGCTCGGGACGGCGGCCTGAGACGATCTCGGCAATAGCCCGTCCAGAACCGCAGCCCATGGTCCACCCCAGCGTACCGTGGCCGGTATTCAGGAAGAGATTGGCGTAAGCCGTTCTGCCTATGTAGGGCACATTCGACGGCGTCAGCGGACGCAGGCCAGCCCAGTACACTGGATGCTCGTAATCACAGGCATCCGGGAAAAGTTCGCGTGTGCGGCGCGTGATGGCTTCACAGCGCGTGGTATTGAGTTCGCGTGTATAGCCATTGATCTCACAAGTACCCGCCACCCGCAGTCGATCACCCAGACGCGAGATCACCAGCTTATGGCCGTCATCAGTCAGCGATACCTGAGGCGCGCGCGCAGGATCGGTGACTTGATACGTGGCTGAATAGCCTTTGCCAGGATATAGCATGAGGCTGATGCCGAGTGGTTTGACGAGTGCGGCAGAAAAACTGCCCATGGACAGTACGAAATGGTCGGCCTGTAGCAGCTGATGGCGTCCTTCACCATCAATCACTTCCACTCCCGTGATGCGCGCCGCAGCACCCGTGCCTTCATGCAAGAGGCGGGTGACGGTGGTGTTGAAACGGAAATCGACACCGGCATTGGCAGACAGCCTGGCCAGACCCGTCGTGAATTTATAGATATCGCCCGATTCATCGGTCGCAGTGAAATCGCCGCCGACAATGCGATGGCGTATGGCAGCCAGTGCCGGTTCTATTTTGACGACATCATTTGCCGTCACGGTATGGCGCGGACAACCGAGTTCACGCATCAGTCTGGC
Organism: uncultured bacterium; assembly: GCA_903872555.1. Classification (GTDB taxonomy): domain Bacteria; phylum Pseudomonadota; class Gammaproteobacteria; order Burkholderiales; family Burkholderiaceae_D; genus Pernthalerella. Next base: position 996 of record CAIQLE010000072.1, on the reverse strand, counting down.
CGCCGGCATGGACTGACGGAATTCAGCTTCATCCGTATAAAAATGCAGTATGCCGCGTGTCTCGGCATCGTATTGGATACCGGTCTCTGCCCGTATGGACTGCAAAGTCAGACGGCTGTATTCAGCCATGGACACAATCTGACGGATATTTTCTGCCGTGCGTGCGGCCGTGCACTCACGCAGGAAAGCCATGCCCCAGCGCCATTGCAGCCATTCGGCGCGCAGGCGAAACAGCAAGGGAGCATCCTCGCGTCCCAGCCATTTCAGTAATTTCAAGGGGGCAGAGGGGTTGGCCCAGGGTTCGGCGTGAGAGACGGAAATCTGGCCGCCATTAGCAAAGCTGGTTTCGAGTGCGGCGCCGGGCTGGCGTTCGATGACAGTAACTTCATGACCTGCCTTTTGCAGGAACCAGGCGGAGGCGGTACCTACGATACCGGCACCAAGGACGATGACTTTCATTGCGTATGTGATCCTGTATGAGTGTGACGGCTACCGGAACATCACCGTCAATGGGCTTCAGGATTGTGCTTGGGTCAGTTCTGCAATTTGCTCCGCGACCGCGCGCCGCACTTCTTCTTGCATGCGCTCTTCCAGCAATCCGCCCACTTCGTAAGCCAGATGAGTAGAAAGTTCCGCCGCAGCGTTTTGAGCAGCAGTCGGCAGCATATTCGTCATCGCACTCATGATTTCTGCCTGCAATCTTGCGCCCATGGCCTGCGGCAAGTGTTCGCGCAAGGCCAGTTCAATCAAGACCGGTATTTGCAAGGACAAATCAGCAATCAGACGAACTGATAACTGCTCAGCCATCTCGTCCAGTGAGGCTTGCAGATCGGCTTGCTCATGCTCATCTTCATGCTCATGTTGATGTTCATGCGCAGAGGCGGATAATTCATGCGGCGCGCTGCTGCTTGCATTGCTTGTATGCTTAGTGCTGGCTGACAAGAAGTCTGCATCCTCGTCAATCACATCCGTCAGAACCGGAATATCGACATCGCT
>CAIQLE010000071.1 GCA_903872555.1 uncultured bacterium | reverse complement strand
TGCGAATACACGACCGCCTGCCCCGCTTGCACCAGTGCACGTGCAGCCAGTTCCAGAATGTCATTGCTGCCATTGCCCAGCGTGATCCAGTCAGCCGGCACATCAAATTTTTTGCTGATGGCTGCCTTCAGATCGTAGCCATTTGAATCCGGATAGCGTGCCAGTTCAGCCATCACTGTCAGCATCGCCTGTCTGGATGACTCAGGCATGCCAAGCGGATTTTCATTCGAGGCGAGCTTGACGATGCGCGCCTCATCTAAACCGAATTCACGCGCCACTTCAGCAATCGGCTTGCCACCCTGGTAGGGCGCTATGGCGCGAACATAATCAGGACCAAAAGTCATCGTCATCGTTATCCGTCAGAAAAATCAGGCAGCGCGCGTATAGGAGCCGAGCACTTTGAAAAAAGCCGCTTGTGTTTTTAACTCAGCCAGCGCCTGAGCGACTTTCGCTTCCTGCGCATGACCTTCGATATCCACATAGAAATAATAATCCCAGCCACCGGTGCGTGCAGGACGCGATTCAAATCGCGTCATGGATACGCCATGACGGGACAAGGGCGCGAGCAATTCATAGACCGCACCCGGTTTGTTCGGCACTGAGAGCACCAGCGAAGTCTGGTCACGTCCGGAAACACCTGACTCCAGCGTACCAATCACAACAAAGCGTGTGCGGTTATGCGGATCGTCCTGAATATGCGCATGCGCAATCGCCAGGCCGTAGCGCTTGGCGGCCATCTCGCTGGCAATCGCAGCCACGCTGGCATCTTCACTCGCCAGACGTGCAGCCTCACCATTCGAAGCCAATGCCTGACGTTCTATATGAGGATAATGTTGATTCAGCCAGCTCTGACATTGCGCCAGCGCCTGCGAGTGGGCACAGATACGTTGTATACCCTGCATACTGCCGCTCTGGCTCATCAGACTGTGATGCACCGGCAGTGCGACTTCACCACTGATGGTCAGCGTGGTTTGCAAGAGCAAATCCAGCGTGCGGTTGATCGTACCTTCGGTAGAATTTTCTACCGGCACCACACCAAAATCTGCCGTGCCAGCTTCTACCGAACGAAAGATTTCGTCTATGGAGACGCAAGGCATTTCGTTCACAGCCTGACCAAACTGCTGCCACACCGCCTGTTCGCTATAGGTGCCGGCCGGTCCGAGAAAAGCCACATTGACGCGTTTTTCGAGCGCACGGCATGCCGACATCACTTCGCGAAAAATAGTCTGTAAATCACTGGAAGGCAAAGGTCCGGGATTATTTGTTGCCACACGCGCCAGCACCTGAGCTTCACGCTCAGGACGAAAAACCGGTGCATTCGTCTCAGCTTTTACGTGTCCGACTTCCTGAGCAACGCGCGCACGTTGATTCAGTAGTGCCAACAGCTGCGCGTCTATCTTATCGATCTGTTCGCGCAGCGGTTTGAGTTTGTCATCGCTCATGGCTGTTTGCCTGTGATGTTATTTTTTTCGGGATTGCACTGACTCTGCGTTGTTAACGATTAGCTTGCTTCGTCCTGATCGGTTTCCGCTTCAGCGTCATCTTCGCCATCCGCTTCAACCACACGCTGCAAGCCGGAAAGCTTGGTGCCATCTTCCACCGCAATCAGCGTCACGCCCTGCGTTGCGCGGCCCATTTCACGAATTTCCGAGACACGCGTGCGAATCAGCACACCGCCGGTGGTGATCATCATGATCTGGTCCGAAGGCTCAACCAGCGTTGCAGCAACCACCTTGCCATTGCGCTCACTGGTCTGGATAGCGATCATGCCCTTGGTACCACGACCATGACGGGTGTATTCACTGATAGGCGTACGCTTACCAAAACCATTTTCGGTTGCGGTCAGTACCGACTGCTGTTCATTACCAGCCACCAGCAAAGCAATCACTTGCTGACCTTCTTCCAGATTCATACCGCGCACACCGCGAGCAGTACGGCCCATAGGACGCACATCATTTTCGTCAAAACGAACGGCCTTGCCGGAATCGGAGAACAACATCACATCGCACTTGCCATCGGTCAGTGCAGCGCCAATCAGGAAGTCACCTTCATCCAGGTCAACCGCAATAATGCCGGCCTTGCGTGGATTGCTGAAATCAGACAACGAGGTTTTCTTCACTGTACCCAGCGAGGTCGACATAAAGACATATCGATCATCCGGGAAAGCGGTATGTTCGCCAAACAGTGGCAGCACCACGGTGATTTTTTCGCCGTCCTGCAAGGGGAACATATTCACAATAGGCTTGCCACGCGAGGTGCGTGAACCCTGAGGCACTTCCCATACCTTCAGCCAGTACATACGGCCGCGATTGGAGAAACACAGCATGTAGTCATGCGTATTGGCGATGAAGAGCTGCTCTATCCAGTCATCTTCTTTGGTCGCTGTCGCCTGCTTGCCGCGACCACCACGCTTCTGGGCACGATACTCGGATAATGGCTGAGATTTCATATAGCCGGAATGCGATATGGTCACCACCATATCCTGAGGCGTGATCAGATCTTCAGTGCCCAGATCCGTTGTGTTGATCTCAATCTGCGAGCGGCGCACATCTTTATTGCCTTCGCCGTATTCATTGCGTGCCGCGATCAGCTCATCTTCAATGATGGCAGTCACACGGTCAGGGCGAGCAAGAATATCGAGCAGATTGGCGATCTGTATCATCACCTCTTTGTATTCATTGACGATCTTGTCTTGTTCAAGACCGGTCAGACGTTGCAGACGCATCTGCAAAATTTCCTGCGCCTGATCATCCGATAATTTATAGGTGCCGTCGGCCTGCAGGCCGTAATGCAGAGGCAGATTTTCAGGGCGGAAGGCATCAATACCACCCGCATTTTCTGCACCTGTGCGTGCCAGCATCTCGCGCACCAGCGAAGAATCCCAGGAACGCGCCATCAATTCAGATTTCGCTACAGGTGGCGTCGGTGCCGCCTTGATGAGTGCGATGAAATCATCAATATTGGCCAGCGCCACTGCCAGACCTTCCAGTACGTGGCCGCGATCACGCGCCTTGCGCAATTCAAACACGGTACGGCGCGTCACCACTTCACGGCGATGCGACAGGAAGCACTCCAGCATTTGCTTCAGGTTGAGCAGCTTAGGCTGACCATCAACCAGCGCCACCATGTTCATGCCAAAGGTGTCTTGCAGCTGTGTCTGTTTGTAGAGATTATTCAGCACCACTTCCGGCACTTCACCACGCTTGAGCTCGATCACGACCCGCATGCCCGACTTGTCGGATTCATCGCGAATATCGGAAATACCTTCGAGCTTTTTGTCACGTGCCAGCTCGGCTATGCGCTCAAGCAAAGATTTTTTATTTACCTGATAGGGCAGCTCATCAACAATGATGGCAGAGCGGTTATCACG
>CAIQLE010000070.1 GCA_903872555.1 uncultured bacterium | reverse complement strand
TTGCCTGATATCGATGCACTGGCGACTTACCAACCCAAGATGCCTCTGCGGGTTTTCTCGGCTGACAATGTGCTGATCGGTGAGTTTGGCGAAGAACGCCGCAGTCTGGTGCGTTACAAAGACATTCCTAAAGTCATGAAGCAGGCGGTACTGGCGATAGAAGATGACCGCTTCTATGAACATGGCGGCGTTGACTACTGGGGCATCTTGCGTGCCGCCATACACAATGCTCTGGGTGGCAGCCGTCAGGGCGCATCAACGATCACGCAGCAGGTCGCACGTAACTTTTTTCTCTCCAGCGAACAGACCATCAAGCGCAAGCTGTATGAAGTTCTACTGGCATGGAAGATAGAAAAAACGCTTACCAAAGATCAGATCCTTGAGCTGTATATGAATCAGATCTATCTGGGACAACGTGCTTACGGCTTTGCTTCAGCAGCGCAGATTTACTTCGGCAAAAAACTCGGTGAAGTCACCGTGGCTGAAGCGGCCATGCTGGCAGGTCTGCCTAAGGCACCATCAGCCAACAATCCTGTGGTTAACCCCAAGCGCGCCAAGGCACGCCAGCAATATATTTTACAGCGCATGCATGACCTGGGTTACATCACGACCGCGCAATATGAAACGGCGCGCGAAGAACAACTGAAGATCAAGATGGACAGCAACGATTTCGGCGTACACGCCGAATACGTATCTGAAATGGCGCGTCAGATGGTGTACGAACAATTCAAGGAAGACGCTTATACGCGCGGCCTGAATGTTTTCACCACCATCACCAAGGCCGATCAGGATGCCGCTTATCTGGCATTGCGCCGTGGTGTGCTCGACTATGAAAAGCGTCAGGCCTATCGCGGGCCCGAAGGCTTCATGGACATCCCTGCGAATAAAGGCGAAGCTGAAATTGCGATTGAGTCAGAACTGGCAGAACATCCTGACAGTGATGGCATCGTCGCCGCCGTTGTGCTGTCGACCGCACCGAAAATGCTGCGCGCCTTACTGGCCTCCGGTGAAGAAATCACCATCAGCGATGCAGGCTTAGGGTCTGCTGCCAGCGCACTGACGGATAAAGTGCCGGCCAATCGCCGCATCAAGCGCGGCGCCATCATACGCATCATGCAAGAAGGATCAGGCTGGTCCGTTATCCAGCTGCCTGATGTCGAGGCTGCCTTCGTCTCAGCCAGCGCAGAAGATGGCGGCATACGCGCCCTGATCGGCGGCTTTGATTTCAACCGGAATAAATTTAATCATGTGACGCAGGCATGGCGTCAGCCGGGTTCTTCTTTCAAGCCCTTTATTTATTCAGCCTCACTTGAAAAAGGTTTGTGGCCAGGCACGGTGATTAATGATGCGCCTATCACTTACGACGCCTCACAGACCGGCAGTCAGGCCTGGGAACCTAAGAATTACGACAATAAATACGAAGGTCCGATGACGATGCGCAGGGGTCTGTCGAAATCAAAGAACATGATTTCGATTCGCATTCTTGACCGTATAGGCCCGCAGTATGCGCAAGAGTATGTAACGCGCTTTGGCTTTGATGCCGAGAAAAATCCGCCCTATCTGACTCTGGCATTAGGTGCCGGCGCAGTCACTCCGATACAGATGGCAGGTGCCTATGCGGTGTTTGCCAACGGTGGCTATAAGGTTAATCCTTACCTGATTTCCAAGATCACCGACAACAACGGCAAGACCCTGTTTCAGGTCACGCCTGAAAAAGCAGGCGATGAAAATTTACGTGTGATTGATGCACGCAATGCCTACGTGATCGACAGCATGCTCAAAGATGTCGTCAAATATGGCACGGCAACACGGGCGCTCTCTTTGAAGCGCGCTGATATCGCCGGCAAAACCGGCACAACGAATGACTCCATCGATGCCTGGTTTGCCGGCTATCACCCGAAACTGGTGGGGATTGCATGGATAGGCTTTGATAAACCCAAAAATCTGGGCAACAAAGAAACTGGTGGCGGCCTCGCCCTGCCGATCTGGATAGGCTATATGCAAAAGGCGCTGCAAAATGTCGCCGTCCAAGAGCGTGAAGTGCCCGCTGGCGTGATCACCCACAATGGTGATCTGATGTATTCCGAATACGCCGAAAGCGGCAGCGTGAACAATCTGGGCACTCCAGCGGCTGGCGAGGGCAAGCCGGCTGAGAAAACCGAAGAAGGTGCTAAAAGCGAGCTGTTCTGATCGTCCTCGCCCGGATCAGGGCGTGATGATCAGCGTCTTGCCGGCCTGTGCACTCGCATGCTGAGATACGGCGGCAAAGAGTTCTGAACCGTCACGCGTATCCAGCCAGCGACCTTCGCGCTGGCGATAATGAAAGCCGCCGCCGCGTGCAGCCAGCCAGATTTCCTGCATCGGGGCCTGAGTGTTGACTATCATCTTGCTGCCGTTGTCGATAAATTCAATCTCAAGCACATTGCCGCTGCGGCTGCACTCCAGATCAACATCTGCTGTTTCGCCGGCATCTTCCATGCCTGTCTCGATGGCATTCAGGATGGCTTCGGCGGCGGCCAGGAATTCAGATTCGCTCATGCTACACTCCAGAAAATTTTTGATGTGCCGTCTCTGCTGAGACAGCATCTGTGTCACTGTGAAGTTTTACGTTCAATACTATTCATTATGCGTAAGTTCAGCGTCATTCTAGCGGCGATTGCATTCATCAGCCTGAACGGCTGCGGTCAGTACGGCCCCTTGCATCTGCCGCATCAGCCAGCGCCCAAGGATCAGCAAGATACTGAATTCGACGCTCAGCCCGCATCACAAAACAAATCACGTCAGCCATAAGCCTATCGCCCATGTCGCATTTCAATTACCGTGAAGACGGTCTGTACGCAGAGAACGTCCCGCTTGCAAACATTGCCCGCCAGTTCGGCACACCGACTTATGTGTATTCACGTGCCAGCCTGACTGAGAATTTTCTCGCCTATGCGGATGCCTGTCGCGCCCATGGCCGCGGCGAACAGGGTGCGCTCGTGTGCTATTCGGTGAAATCAAATTCCAATCTGGCTGTGCTGAATCTGCTGGGCAAACTCGGTTCTGGCTTCGATATCGTATCAGGTGGTGAGTTACTGCGTGTGATCGCTGCCGGCGGCGATACAGGCAAGGTCATTTTTTCAGGCGTAGGTAAATCGCGCGAAGAAATGCGGCTAGCTTTATCGCACAACATACGCTGCTTTAACGTTGAATCCATACCCGAGCTGCACCGCCTGAATGAAGTCGCTGCCAGCATGCACAAGGTCGCACGCGTCTCGCTGCGCGTGAATCCTGATGTCGATGCAAAGACTCACCCTTATATTTCGACCGGCCTGAAAGACAATAAATTCGGCATCGCCTTCGAAGACGCACTCAACACTTACCGTGTCGCAGCCAGCCTGCCCCATCTTGAAGTCACCGGCATTGATTGCCATATCGGTTCGCAATTACTGGACGATGCGCCTTTACTGGAAGCGCTCGATAAAGTCATCGAGCTGGCAGATCAGTTGCATGCCGAAGGCATCGATCTGCATCATCTCGACATTGGTGGCGGCATCGGCATTACCTATGATCAGGAACAACCGGTGGCGGTGGCTGATTATTTATCACGACTGTTTGCGCGTATTGATCGCTGGCGCAAAGAAAAATATCAGGGCAGACAAATCAGTGTGATGTTTGAACCCGGCCGTTCCATCGTTGGCAATGCCGGGGTCTTGCTGACTGAAGTGCAGTATCTGAAGCATGGTGCGACGAAAAATTTCGCCGTGGTGGATGCAGCCATGAACGATCTGATGCGTCCGGCCATGTATGAAGCCTGGCATGGTGTGCAGGCATTGCAGAGACGTGATGCTGAGGCCAAAACCTATGATGTCGTCGGTCCCGTGTGTGAATCCGGTGACTGGCTGGCACGTGACCGCAAGCTGGCCTTAGAGGCTGATGATCTGCTAGCCATTATGTCGGCAGGCGCTTATGGCATGACCATGGCATCAAACTACAATACCCGTGGCCGCGCAGCAGAAGTACTGGTTGATGGTGATAGCGTCACCCTGATACGTCAGCGGGAAAATCCGGCCGATTTATTTGCTCTTGAAAGCATACCGAGCTGATCACCCTGTAATAGGGGGGGATGCGGCGCGTGCATCCCGCCAGCGCATCACCAGTCTGATCCCCAGTAGCAGTGCAATGATCGCGCCGAACAGCAAGGGCTTGGCAAAGTTATGCTTGCCTGCGCGCATCCACCAGAAATGCAAAATCGCGAGCACGGCAATCAGATACACCAGACGATGCAATGTTTGCCAGCGGCGCCCCAGCCAGCGCACCATCGCCTTGTGACTGGTGATGGCCAGCGGTATCAGCAAAACAAAAGCGCTGAAGCCTACCGTAATGAATGGGCGTTTCTTTACATCGGTCCACATTTCATCCAGATCAAAAAAATGATCAAACCAGATGAAGGTCGTGAAATGCAGACAGGCATAAAAGAATGTGAACAGGCCCAACATACGGCGCAATTTCAGCAGCCAGTTCAGGCCTGTCAGTTTGCGTAAAGGTGTGATGGACAGTGTCAGACACAGAAAATACAGTGTCCAGTCACCGCTGGCTCGTGTGATGAATTCAATCGGATTGGCACCCAAATCGCCTTGCACACCAAGAATGATCAGGCGCAGCAGCGGCACTAAGGCCAGCAGAAAAATGATCTGCTTCAGTCTGTGTATTTGTGGCTCGCGCAGCTGCATGAGATTTAAAAGAATTTTTTCAGATCCATACCCGCATACAGGGAAGCGACTTCAGGGTAACCATTGAACATCAGGGTCTTGCGCTTTTTAGTGAAAAAACCATCCTCACCGATGCGGCGCTCGCTGGCCTGCGACCAGCGCGGATGCTCGACTTGCGGATTCACATTTGAATAGAAGCCATATTCTTCTGGCGCGGCCCGGTTCCATGCCGTTGCAGGCTGCGTTTCGGTGAAGCGTATGCGAACGATGGATTTGGCTGACTTGAATCCGTATTTCCAGGGCAGAACCATCCGTACCGGAGCACCATTCTGGTTAGGCAAAACCTGACCATACATGCCAAAGCACAGCAGGGCGAGTGGATGGTTCGCCTCATCGATGCGCAAGCCTTCCACATAGGGCCAGTGCAAGACGCGACTGCCTACACCCGGCATCTGTGCGCGATCGGCCAGTGTGGTGAATTCCACATATTTGGCATTGCCCGTTGGTTCCACTTTGCGTATCAGTTCAGACAGTGAATAGCCTATCCAGGGAATCGCCATCGACCATCCCTCGACACAGCGCATGCGATACAGCCGCTCTTCCAGCGGAGCGATTTTGAGCAGGCTGTCGATATCTAGGGTCATTGGCTTTTTGACTTCGCCATCGATGCGCACGGTCCATGGCTTTGTTTTGAGCGAGCCGGCATACAGGAAAGGATCGCCCTTGTCGGTGCCGAA
>CAIQLE010000069.1 GCA_903872555.1 uncultured bacterium | reverse complement strand
CAGTCCGTGGTGCTGGTCGAGCGTTTTCCTTCCCTCGGTGGTGTCTGCCTGAACGTGGGCTGTATTCCTTCCAAGGCCCTGCTGCATGCTGCAAAAGTGATTACCGAAGCTGAAGAGATGTCGCACTTTGGTGTGAAGATGTCAGCGCCTCAGATAGATATCAATGCGCTGCGCGGCTGGAAAGACAGCGTCATCAAAAAACTTACCGGCGGTCTGTCGGGCCTGGCCAAGGCGCGTAAAGTGCAGGTGGTGCATGGCAAGGCAGGTTTTACTTCTTCCCACACGCTGACAGTAGCAACGGCTGAGGGTGACAAAGTCATAGGCTTTAAGCACGCCATCATTGCAGCCGGTTCCTCCGTCACAAAAATACCGGGTTTTCCATATGACGATCCGCGATTGGTGGATTCCACCGGCGCACTTGAATTGCGCCAGATTCCCAAGCGCATGCTGGTCATTGGCGGCGGCATCATCGGTCTGGAAATGGCCTGTGTGTATGACGCGCTGGGCTCCAAGGTTACGGTGGTTGAATTTGCCGATGGTCTGATACCGGCAGCCGATCGCGACATGGTCAAGCCTTTGCACAAGCGCATAGAAAAACGTTACGAAGCCATCTATCTGAAAACCAAGGTCACGCAACTCGAAGCGCGTGCCAATGGTCTGCTGGCCAGTTTCGAAGGCGAAGGTGCACCGCCCGAGCCACAGATGTTTGACATGGTGTTGCTGGCCGTGGGCCGCAGGCCGAACGGCAAAGAAATTGCTGCCGATAAGGCCGGCGTGATCGTCAATGAGCGTGGTTTCATTCCGGTCGACCGCCAGCAGCGCACCAATGTCCCGCATATTTTTGCCATTGGTGATATCAGTAGTGATCCTATGCTGGCGCATAAAGCCACCAATGAAGCCAAGGTTGCAGCGGAAGTGATCGCTGGCCACAAGGTGGAATTTGATGCGATGACCATTCCTTCTGTGGCTTACACCGATCCTGAAATCGCCTGGATGGGCGTGACAGAAACGGAAGCGAAAGCCAAGGGCATTCCTTACGAGAAAGCCAGTTTCCCCTGGGCCGCCTCAGGCCTCGCACTCGCCATGGGACGCGATGATGGCATCACCAAACTCTTATGGGACCCCACCACCAAACGCATCATCGGCGCCGGTATTGTGGGCGTGAATGCGGGCGAGTTACTGGCAGAAACCGTACTGGCCATGGAGATGGGCGCTGATCTGGAAGATTTGGCACTGACAGTGCATGCTCACCCAACCTTGTCAGAGACGCCCATGTTTGCGGCCGAGATGGGGCTGGGCAGCATTACGGATCTCTACCTACCTAAGAAATAAGTTTCTCTTCCTCCCAAAAACGGCTCGCTCATGCGGGCCGTTTTTGCATCTGCAAGCTACTAAAACCCTGTTGTATCCGAACCGTCTGCAGACCCTCGTGACTATGCAGATATTGGCCAGTATATCGGCCGCTATTTCTATGCAGGAGTTTGCTATGGATAAATCGGGTATTTCTTTTCGCCCCTCGATGTTGGGGAAAGAGTTGGCTAATTCCATCAGCTCACTGAATGGGTCTCTGAAAACTTATGTGAATGAGGTCCGTATTGAAGGTGATGAATTTGTGGTCTATCTTCGCAAACCTAGTTTTTTTGAAAAAATTCAAATCGCACTGATGCCGGCTTCAATGAAACAGGAACGCATGTTTGTCTTGAACGATGTAATCAGGCAGGCAGCAGCAAAGGCCGGAGTGGATGGCGATGAATTACTTGCTTCCATCAGTTCCGGTCAGATCCGACAAGCACAGCATGCCATACGGGATGCGGGTGTCAGGGTAGCTTTGAAAAATTCAGAACATCACGATTTGTTTTGATTCGGCTTTACCACACAGGATTATTAAGCAAGGAAAGAACAAGCATGAAACCAATCACCGTCACAAATCAAGATAGTCACGCAGACATCCCGGAGAAGCTGAAGACGTTGGGATTATTATCTGCTGAGGAAGCATCTATATACACGACCAAACCCGATACTATCCAAT
>CAIQLE010000068.1 GCA_903872555.1 uncultured bacterium | reverse complement strand
TGGCATCCATAAAGAAGATCGTGTGCTCGAAATTGGCAGCGGCTCCGGTTATATGGCCGCTCTGCTGGCACAACATGCCAGACAGGTCGTGAGCGTAGAGATAGCGCCTGAACTGAAGGCGCTGGCAGAAAAAAATCTGGCGGACTATGGCATTCAGAATGTCAGCGTAGAACTGGGCGACGGCGCCCACGGCTGGCAAGGCAGCGGCAAGCAAGCCGAAGCTTTCGATGTCATCATGCTGTCCGGCGCAGTGCCTGTCTTGCCGCAGTCACTGCTGATGCAACTCGCTATCGGCGGCAGACTGCTGGCTGTGGTGGGCGAAGCGCCTGTCATGTCGGCCTGCATCGTGACCCGCACGGCGTTTGATGCCTGGGATACGCGCAAGCTGTTCGAAACATGCATCACCCTGCTGCATCATGTAGATCAGCCTTCGGCTTTTCACTTCTGAGTCAGGACTGAGTATGCAGCACATGAACTCGCTTGAACTTGCCGCCTTGCTGGCCAATGCAACAGCTGAAGCACCACTGTTACTCGATGTGCGTGAGCCCTGGGAGTTTGACCTGTGCCAGATCAACGGCTCGCTGCTGATGCCTATGGCGAGTGTGCCGGCTAGGCAGGAAGAACTCGATCCGGAACGTCCTGTGATTTGCATTTGTCACCATGGAGCGCGCAGCATGCAGGTTGCCGCTTTTCTGGAGCGCGCCGGTTTTGAACATGTCACGAATCTGACCGGTGGCATACACGGCTGGGCTTTGCAGGTGGATGGCAGCATGGCGACGTATTGAAGTTTGAAATTAACTGAACTGAACTGAATTGAATTGAATTGAAAACTGATACTGAATATCAGTCCGCAAAAACGACAGGAATAAGAATGCGAAAAACTCAGATCGCTGCACTCGTAGCGGGCACACTGCTGACGATGAATGCATCGGCCATCGACCTGCTACAGGCCTACCATGATGCTCAGGCCTATGACAGTCAGTTTGCCAGCGCCCGTGCAGCGCGTGAAGCGGGCGCAGAAAAATCGGCACAGGGTCTGTCGGGCTTGTTGCCGAATATTTCCCTTAGTGCGAATGTCAACAAAATTGATGGTACGACCGAGCTGAATACCATACCCACTTTTAATTACAGCTCAAGCGGATATCAGGTTCAGCTGCGACAGCCGCTCTTCAACAAGGCGAGTTTCGACACTTACCAGCAGAGCAAACTGCAAGTCACGGCCAGCGAGGTTCAGTTTGAACAGGCAAAAAATGATCTGGCGCTGCGTGTCGCTCAGGCCTATTTCGATACGCTCACAGCGCAGGACTCGGTGAACTTCATTCAGGCACAGAAATTAGCGATCAGCGAACAACTCGAATCTGCAAAACGTAATTTTGAAGTCGGCACCGCCACCATCACGGATACCTATGAAGCTCAGGCCCGCTTCGACCTGACGCAGGCGCAGGAAATCGCTGCCCTGAATGATCTGGATGTGAAACGCAACGCACTCGCACAGGTGACCGGCAAACTGGCTACCGAACTGAATAGCCTGAAGCAAGGCGTCAAGCTGCGCCCACCCGAGCCAGCCAGTCCTGATCAGTGGATACAAAATGCGGAATCCTCAAATTTCAGCGTAGTGGCTCAGCGTCTGTTAGTTGAAATTTCCAGACTCGATATCAGCCGCAACCGTTCTGCTCATCTTCCCACGCTGGACGCTGTCGCTGTTCATAGTGATGTGAATAACTCCAGCCCCGTCTTCCTCGGGCAGCTGGTTCAAAATTCAATCGGCGTGCAATTCACCATGCCGCTGTATGCAGGCAACCTCACCACCAGTCG
>CAIQLE010000067.1 GCA_903872555.1 uncultured bacterium | reverse complement strand
GCATTGGTCGGTCCGAATTCAACAACTTGTGGGCAGATTTGCGCGATGAAACGACCATCGGAGGTGCCGCCGCTTGTCGATAGTTCTGTATCTCGACCCGTCTCGCTTTTGATCGCCGCAGTGAGCGCATTGCTGAGTTCGCCCACAGGGGTGAGGAAGGGTAGTCCGCCTACCGTCCATTTCAGATCGTATTCCAATCCATACTGGTCGAGGGTGGCATGCACACGTTGTTGCAGGCCTTCGACCGTACTCGCTGTAGAGAAACGGAAATTGAAATCAACCACGCACTCGCCGGGAATCACATTCGATGCACCGGTGCCGGCGTGGATATTCGACATTTGCCAGGACGTCGGCAGGTAATACTCATTGCCCTCGTCCCATCGCATGCTGCTGAGTTCTGCCAGTGCAGGCATGGCGAGATGAATTGGATTTTTCGCCATGTGCGGATAGGCGATATGACCTTGTATGCCTTTGATGGCTAACTTGCCCGACATGGTGCCGCGTCGGCCGTTCTTGATCATGTCGCCAATCTTGCTCACCGAAGTGGGTTCACCCACAATGCAGTAGTCCAGTTGTTCGCCACGCGCCTTGAGCTGATTACAGACGATGACGGTGCCGTCAATGGCGGGACCTTCTTCATCACTCGTAATCAGAAAACCTATGGAACCCTGATGATCCGGATGGGCCGCCACAAATTCTTCTACGGCCACTACCATGGCAGCCAGCGAAGTTTTCATATCCGCAGCGCCACGGCCATACAGTTTGCCATCACGATGCGTGGGCTTGAAGGGGTCAGAGGTCCATTGCGCCAGCGGGCCAGTAGGCACGACATCGGTATGTCCGGCAAACACCAGCAGGGGCTGTGCTTGGCCGCGTCGGGCCCACAGATTAGTGACTTCACCTGATTGCAGGGTCTCGCACTGAAAGCCTAGGGGTGTCAGGCGTTCAGCCATTTTTAACTGGCAGCCGCCGTCGGCAGGGGTGACCGAGTTGAGAGCAATCAGTTCTTCAGTGAGGGCGAGTGTCTTGCTCATGCGTTCAGGTTGGTCTCGTAAAGTTCGGCGTTGAAGCCCACCAGCACGCGTGTGCCTGTGCACAGCACGGGCCGCTTGATGACGCTGGGTGCTTCTAGCATCAGGGCCGTGGCACTCGATGCATCAAGGATGGAGGCTTTTTTTTCATCTGGCAGGGCGCGCCAGGTCGTGCCCTTTTTATTCACCAGGGTCTCCCATGTCACTTGCTTTAGCCAGCCAGCGACAATCTCAGCATCTAGTCCGGCTTTTTTGAAGTCATGGAACTGATGTTCAGTTCCATGAGCTTGCAGCCAATTGCGCGCCTTTTTAACGGTGTCGCAATTCGGGATGCCGTAGAGGATGGTCTTAGTCACGCAGCAGCTCATTGATGCTGGTCTTGGCGCGGGTTTTTTCATCCACACGTTTGACGATCACTGCGCAATACAAACTGTATTTGCCATCGGCTGAAGGCAGGTTGCCCGATACAACGACTGAACCGGCAGGGATGCGACCATAAGTCACTTCGCCCGTAGCACGATCATAAATCTTGGTTGACTGGCCGATGTACACACCCATGGAAATCACGGAGTTGGCTTCGACGATCACGCCTTCCACCACTTCCGAGCGTGCACCGATGAAGCAGTTGTCTTCAATGATGGTCGGGTTGGCCTGCATGGGCTCGAGTACGCCACCGATGCCGACGCCGCCGGAGAGGTGAACGTTTTTGCCAAT
>CAIQLE010000066.1 GCA_903872555.1 uncultured bacterium | reverse complement strand
TGACAGCGGCGAAAACAGCATCATGTTCCGCGGCCGTTAGTTGATGAATGTTCGCACCACAATGCTTCCATGCTTCAGCGACACGATTCACTGCATCTGCCGGGTTTTCAGGCAATGCAGTGAGCACCACTTTTTTCCCCACATACAGATCAGCGAGGGCTGCATCAGGCCCGTTTTGTTCGCGACCCGCAATCGGATGGCCGGGCACAAACTGCGCAATCTTGCTGCCAAGAGCGCGCCGCGCCGCCTCAACCACATCGGACTTGGTACTGCCCGCATCGGTGACGATAGTGCCCGCCTGAAGATGCGGCGCTATGCTGTGCAACAAAGCTTCAGTCTGTGCCACCGGCGCTGCGATCAGCACAAGATCTGCACCGGCCACAGAAGCAGCATCGCCTGCGGTATCAATGATTCCCAGAGCCTGTGCACGTTGCAGCGTTTCAGGGCGACGACCAACGCCGACCACTTCATCCACCGTACCGGCTTTTTTTAAAGCGAGTGCAAACGAACCGCCTATCAGGCCTACACCAAAGACAACGACTTTATTGAAGATTGGCATGCGGCAGGCTTCAGCTCAACGCCGTCTTTAGCGCTGCAATGAAGGCTGCATTTTCTTGCGGCAGTCCTATCGATACGCGCAGCCATTGAGGCAAACCATAGTTCGCTACCGGACGCACGATAATGCCCTGTTTGAGCAAGGCGAGATTAATACGCGCACCGGCACTATCTTCATGACCGGCGCGAAACAGAACAAAATTACCCGAAGACGGCACGTATTCCAGACCCATCTGTTCAAAAGCTGCTGTCAGCTGCTGATAACCCTCAGCATTTACTTGCGCACTTTTTTGCAGATAAGCTTCATCATTCAGCGCTGCGATCGCAGCAGCCTGCGCCAGCGAGTTCACGTTGAAAGGCTGACGCAGGCGATTCAGCAAATCCGTCAAGCCAGGTTGCGCAATACCAAAGCCTACGCGCAGACCTGCCAAGCCATAGGCCTTGGAAAAAGTGCGCGAAACAATCAGGTTGGGATACTCACGAACCCAGGCCAGCGAGTCGTAGCCCTGATCCTGATGCAGGTACTCGGTATAGGCTTCATCCAGCACCACCACCACCTGTGCCGGTATTTTTTTCAGGAAGGCTGCTATCGATGCGCCATCCACAAAAGTGCCAGTAGGATTATTTGGATTCGCAACAAACACCAAGCGCGTATCTGCAGTAATCGCCGCCGCCATGGCATCCAGATCATGTCCGAACTCATGTGCCGCCACGACAATGTGCCGCGCGCCGACGGCTTGCGTAGCCAGTGGATAAACAGCGAATGAATACTGCGAATACACGACCGCCTGCCCCGCTTGCACCAGTGCACGTGCAGCCAGTTCCAGAATGTCATTGCTGCCATTGCCCAGCGTGATCCAGTCAGCCGGCACATCAAATTTTTTGCTGATGGCGGCCTTCAGATCGTAGCCATTCGAATCCGGATAACGTGCCAGTTCAGCCATCGCTGTCAGCATCGCCTGTCTGGATGACTCAGGCATGCCGAGCGGATTTTCATTCGAGGCGAGCTTGACGATGCGCGCCTCATCTAAACCGAATTCACGCGCCACTTCAGCAATCGGCTTGCCACCCTGGTAGGGCGCT
>CAIQLE010000065.1 GCA_903872555.1 uncultured bacterium | reverse complement strand
GCTTCAGACCTTCGCTATTGATGCCATGGGCTGCCGCCGGATTACCGGACAAAATGACGAAAGGAGGTACATCCTGAGTCAGGCTGGTACTCATACCGACCATGGCATGCGCACCGATTTTGCAGAACTGGTGCACGTTTGAAAATCCACCCATGATGACCCAGTCACCGACTTGTACGTGCCCCGCCAGCTGCGCATTATTGGCAAAAATAGTGTGATTACCAATCTGACAGTCGTGTGCGAGATGCACATAGGCCATGATCCAGTTATCGTTACCCAGTCGCGTGACACCGCCATCCTGTGCTGTTCCGCGATTGAAGGTACAAAATTCTCGTATGGTGTTGCGGTCGCCGATCTCCAGCTGCGTAGGCTCGCCAAGATATTTTTTGTCCTGCGGGGCTGCGCCTATAGAAGAAAACTGAAAAAACGTATTGTCACGACCTATCGTCGTGTGACCGTCAATCACGACATGTGGCCCTATGCGCGTGCCTGCACCTATCCTGACATCTGGGCCGATGATGCTGTAAGCACCGATCTCAACATTATCGTCAAGGACCGCAGCAGGATCGACGATGGCGGTCGAATGAATATTTGCCATGATGCTTATCCGACGGCGCCGGGCTCGGCAATGCTGCGCATGGTGCACATCAGTTCCGCTTCCACTGCGACCTGATCATCCACCAGAGCTGTCGCCTTGAATTTCCAGATGCCGCGAGTCTGACGCAGAATCTCGACATGCATCTTGATCTGGTCCCCAGGGCCGACAGTACGCTTGAAACGCGCACCATCAATGCCGAGAAAATAGACAACCGCATTGTCATCCGGCTTTTGGCCCATCGTCAGAAAGGCCAGCAAAGCCGATGTCTGCGCCAGTGCTTCAATCATCAGGACACCAGGCATCACCGGCATATTCGGAAAATGTCCGTTGAAAAATTCTTCGTTGATGGTGACATTCTTGATCGCAGTAATCTGCTTACCCGCTTCCCAGTCCAGTACACGATCGACTAGCAGCAAGGGGTAGCGATGCGGCAAATATTCTTTGATTTGTGTGATGTCGAGGCTTTTCATTATGGTCTGTGCCTAATCTCTGGAAGTTGAATCATTGTTCGCGCTCAGTGCTCTGAGCTGTTTTTCGAGTTCGCGTACGCGGTCTCGCATGCCATCAAGCTGGCGCACTACAGCCGCTGTTTTTTCCCAATCTGCGTTCTTGGCCAGCGGATAAAAACCTGTGTACTGGCCTGCCTCGGCAATCGAGCGCGATACCAGACTGCCTGAGGACACATGCACATGATCGGCAATCGTCAGATGGCCCAGCACCATGGCGGCACCACCGAAGGTGCAGTGGCGACCTATCTTGGCACTGCCTGCAACGCCGACACAGCCAGCCATCGCGGTATGTGCACCGATCACGCAGTTGTGAGCGATCTGTATCTGGTTATCTAGCTTAACGCCTTCTTCGATGATCGTAGGCTCAAGTGCGCCGCGGTCGATCGTCGTATTGGCACCGATTTCTACATCATCACCTATGCGCACGCCACCGGTCTGGGGAATTTTTATCCAGCGCCCCTGATCATTAGCGAAACCAAATCCATCACCACCGATCACTGCACCCGATTGAATGATGCCGCGCTCACCTACATGGCAATCCGCCAGAAAGCTGACTCTGGGATAAAACACCGTCCCTGCCCCAAGGCTGGAGCCACGACCTATGTATGACCCTGCACCTACTATGCAATGTTCCCCGACCACTGCGCCTGCTTCTATCACAACCATGGCGGCAATCACAGCACTGGCCGCTACACGCGCCGTAGGATCGACCGAGGCCGAAGCATGAATGCCGGGCACGACAGGCCGGGCATCGCGTGCCACAAAGAACTGTGCGGCGCGGGCAAAATAGGCATACGGGTTATCGCTGATGATACGTGCACCAGCAAAGCCATTCAGCTTTTCATGCTCTGCGGTTGAGAGTATCAGGGCCCCTGCACGCGTGGCCATGGCCTGCGAGCGCAATTTTGGGTTGGACAGAAAGGTGATATGCGAAGGACCTGCAGCGTCCAGAGGTGCAATCCCCTGAATGCCTATCTGGGGATCGCCGATCAGCTCCCCGCCCAAGCTGTCGACCAAATCACCTAGTCGAGTGCTCATGGCGGTTGTCCTGGTTTATTTGTTGAGTGCCTTGAGCACTTTGTCGGTGATATCAATGCGTGGGCTGAAATACACAGCTTCCTGAAAAACGATGTCATATTTTTCGGCTTCAGCGAGTCCGCGGATGACCTTATTGGCTTTCTCAAGAACCACTGCCAGCTCTTCATTACGGCGCTGGTTCAGGTCTTCACGGAATTCACGCTGACGACGCTGAAAGTCTTTGTCCATCTCAGTCAGTTCACGCTGGCGCTTGCCACGCTCAGCATCCGACAGCACAGGAGCGTCTTTCTCCATACGCTCGGCAGTTGACTTCAGACGTGCTGCAAGCTCTTGCAAATCTTTTTCGCGCTTGGAAAATTCCTGCTCCAGCTTAGCAGTCGCAGCCTTGGCCGGCGCGGCCTCACGGAACAGACGTTCGGTGCTGACAAAACCGATTTTCAATTCCTGTGCATGAGCCGCCAGTGGCAAACTAAGAATCATCAACAGGCCAGCAGCACACTTAGTTACATTTTTGAGTGCAAATTTCAATTCTCTCTCCGTCTTGCAATTGCTCATTATGCCATTCGGCGATTAAAACCCGGTACCCAGCTGAAACTGGAAA
The DNA here is from genome assembly GCA_903872555.1 of uncultured bacterium. Classification (GTDB taxonomy): domain Bacteria; phylum Pseudomonadota; class Gammaproteobacteria; order Burkholderiales; family Burkholderiaceae_D; genus Pernthalerella. The sequence goes on along the minus strand of CAIQLE010000065.1, from coordinate 11,031 downwards.
TGCTGAACGCGATCGAAAGATTTAGGATTCAGTGGATAACCCAGCGACAGCTTCAGAGGACCGACCGGTGAAATCCAGCTAATGCCCAGACCTGTACTATAACGAAGGTCAGAAAAATTCATACTCTCGCCTGAGGATGTATCAAATACCTGACCGGCATCGAGGAAGGTAAACCAACGCAGGCTTCGGTCTGAACCGGACCCTGGAAACGGCATCTGAACCTCAGCGTTCATGATCAGTCGCGCCTGACCGCCAAGAGGTGGGTTGTATATGGTACTAACGCCATATTTACTCGTCGCATTTTCAGACACCGACAAGGAGCCTGCGGTGAATCCCCGCACTGAACCTATGCCACCAGCATAGAAGTTCTTGAAGATAGGATAGGGGTTGCCATTGATGCCGGCACCGTAGTCGATTTCCCCATTGAATGCCAGAGTCGCTGCATTGAAGAGCGGCATAGGCATGAAATACTGATCCTGATAGGTCGTACGGTAATAGCTTGCGGTACCCGCTGGCGACACTTCCAGATTGGCGCGACGGAAGCGGCCCTTGGTCGGGATGAGTGCACTGTCGCGATTGTCACGCTGCCATGCTGCGGTTAAAGGAAAGCCCATCGTTGTTACTGAACCGACGCCATCAGTAATACCGGTGAAGTCTTTGACGTAATCTTTGTAGCGGTCAGGACTGGTGCTATACGTTTGTACAAAGGTTTGTTCCAGACCGGCACCCAGAAATACACGGTCATATTCAGTGAACGGCACACCAAAACTCACGCTCGCACCGCGTGTCTGCACTTCATAGTTAATGTCAGTGAGATAAATGGGCGGACGCATTGTTCTTAGATAAACATCCACCGTGCGGCTGACACCCGAATCGGTGAAATAAGGATCGGTGTGTGACAGCGAAATCGTGCGGTATACCTTACTGGTATTGACGTTGATACCAATGTTGTTGCCGCTGCCAAAGGCATTGGCCTGATTGATGGAGCCCGACAGCGTCAGGTGTTCACTGCTGGAGAAACCTGCACCCACCATGATGGAGCCTGTAGGTTTTTCAGTGACACTCACATTCAGGTCAACCTGATCCGGCGTACCCGGGATTTCAGCGGTGTCCACATTGTAGTCAGTAAAATAGCCCAGACGACCCAGGCGATCGCGCGAGAGCTTGATTTTGTCGCCGTCGTACCATGAACTTTCATACTGACGGAATTCGCGGCGTATCACTTCATCGCGGGTATGATCGTTTCCGCCAATGTTGATTTTGCGTACATAAATGCGCTTGCCCGGATCAACAAAGATCGTAAAGCTGACTTCATTTTTCTCACGGTTGATTTCAGGTGCAGCATTGACGTTTGCAAATGCATAGCCAAACACGCCCATGCGTTCAGTGATTTTTTTGGTGCTCTCGGTCATTTTCGCGCCGGAGTACACGTCCCCGGTTTTCACGCTGACCAAATCAGCCAGTTCACTGTCACGGCCCAGCATTTCACCTTCCAGCTTGACGCCTGTAACGATGAATTTCTTACCTTCAGTCACATTCACCGTGATGTAGATGTCTTTCTTGTCGGGAGTGATCGAGACCTGTGTCGAATCGATCTGCATCTCCAGATAACCATGGTCGAGGTAAAAAGAGCGCAAGGACTCAATATCCCCCGCCAGCTTCTGCTTGGAATACTGATCTGATTTGCTATACCAGCTGAACCAGCCTGAAGTCGACAGCTTGAGCTGGCCCAACAAGTCTTTTTCTGAGAATGCCTGATTGCCCACGACATTGATTTTCTTGATACGGGCGATTTCACCTTCATCAACGGCAAAATTGACGTTCACACGATTGCGCTCTATCGGCGTAACGGTGGTAGTGATCTGCACGCCATACAAGCCGCGCGACAGATACTGGCGCTTTAATTCCTGCTCAGCGCGATCAATCAGTGATTTATCAAGAATGCGTGATTCGCCCAGGCCCAGATCTTTGAGTGATTTAGTAAGCTGTACTTTGTCGAATTCTTTGGTGCCTGTAAATTCAACGGCTGCAATGGCAGGACGTTCTTCCAGTTGCACCACCAGTACATCGCCATCGGCTTCAATCCGTACGTCTTTGAAAAAACCTGTCGCGTACAGTGCCTTAATGGCAGCGGCAGCTTTTTCATCATTGAAGGTATCGCCCACACGAACGGGCAAGTAACTGAATACCGTACCGGCTTCGGTGCGCTGAATGCCTTCAACGCGTATGTCTTTCACCGTAAAAGGATCCAGCGCAAGCGCCTGTCCCGCACACAATGAAATAGCGGCGGCGGCAATCAAGCGGGGAATAAACGGCAGCGATTTACGCTCGAGGTCGAATGTCATCAAAAGAGATATGGAGTGTTTGTCGGCCAGTGCAGTAGCGAAGGTAGGCTAGCCAATCAGGCGGGCAATATCATTGAACATCGCCACTGCCATCAGCATCACCAGCAGGCCGATACCGGCTCGCTGAGCGAGTGCTCCTATGCGTTCAGGCACTGGTCGCCCGGAAAAAAGTTCCACCGAATAATACAACAAATGCCCCCCATCCAGAACGGGTATAGGTAGCAAGTTCATAATCCCCAGACTGATGCTGATAAAGGCCATGAAGCTCAGAAAACTGATCCAGCCTACGCGCGCCGTCTGCCCCGCATAATCTGCGATCGTAATGGGCCCGGTAATGTTCTTCAGGGAAACCGAGCCACTTATCATCTTGCCAAGCATGGAAAGCGTCATGGTGCTGGTATCCCAGGTCTTGCGTACGGCACGCTGCACGGCCTCAAGCGGGCCGGACTCGATCACGACCAGCGAGGTCGACATATCGACCTGAGCCAGAATCCGGCCTACCGTTTGCTCACCTACCCTTGCAGCCTGAGGCGTGACCCGAACTGAGAAAGGCTGACCATGGCGCTGTCCTTCCAGCAGCAGCTCGCGTCCGGGGGCTGCCTGCAGCCGCTGAACAAATACCGAGCCATCTGCTACAGGTTCGCCATCGATCTTCAAAATCAGGTCGCCCGCCTGCAAGCCGGCTACTGCGGCCGGCCCGCCGGACATGATCTGCGCCAGCAAAGCCGGTGGACGCGCCAGCTCCAGCCCCAGCTGCTCGAACAGGTGTTCATCCAGACCTGCTTCATCCAGCGCTGTCAGCGGCAACACGCTCTCGCTGAGATGATTGCCCCCTTGGGCATTTGGGCGCTGCAGGGCGATACGCACGGTCTTGTGTTCCATGGCCGCCTGCAGCAATTGCCAGCGCAGCTCTGACCAGGAACGTACAGCCTCACCATCTATCTCAGTGACCAGATCACCACTGCGCAGGCCAGCGGCCTGTGCGGGACTGCCTGCGCTCACGGCCAACCGCGCCAGGGGCTCGGGTATGCCATGGATATACAGGCCCGTAAAAATAACAATCGCCAAAAGAAAATTGGCGATCGGCCCGGCAGCCACGATCGCCATGCGCTTAGCCACGCTTTGCTGAGTAAATTCGCGCGCGACATCCTCGGCAGCAATCTCACCCTGCTCTTCATCGCGTGCATCCAGCATCTTCACATAGCCGCCCAGCGGCACCACGGACAAAGCCCATTCGGTCTGGTCCGCACCGAAACGACGTGACCAGATGATCTTGCCCATACCCACCGAGAAGCGCAGTACTTTGACACCGCACCAGCGCGCAACCAGATAATGGCCCAGCTCATGTATGGTCACGAGCACACCGATCACGACGGCAAAAGCCAATATCGTTTGCAACAAGACCATTTGAAAAATCTCCTAGGTATCAGCTCTGTCTCAGATCAGCGTCCATTCAGGCGCAGATCAGCTTCAGGCATGCATCAGTTCAAGTGCATACGCGCGCGCCAGACGGTCCTGCTCCAGCAGGCTGCCGAGATCATTGACCGCAGCCACAGGTAAACGCTCCATAACCAGATCAATCAGTTGCGGAATTCTTCGAAAACCAATTTTTCGCTCGAGGAAAGCCTCAACCGCGATTTCATTGGCTGCATTCAGCACTGCTGCAGCACTGCCACCGGCTTGCAAAGCATCAAAAGCCAGTCTCAGGCAGGGAAATCGTTCATAGTCAGGCTGATGAAATTCTAGTTGCGCAATGCGCGCCAGATCAATCGCTTCTACGCCTGAATCAATCCGATCAGGATAAGCCAGCGCATGCGCTATCGGCGTACGCATATCGGGGTTGCCCAGTTGCGCCAGTACAGATCCATCTGCATAAGCCACCATGGAGTGAATCACGCTCTGCGGATGGATCACCACCTCTATCTGTTCGGGCGCAGCACCAAACAACCAGTGCGCCTCAATGACCTCCAGACCCTTGTTCATCATACTGGCCGAATCGACGGAAATTTTGCGGCCCATGCTCCAGTTGGGATGGGCAACCGCTTCTTCCGGTGTCACATGCTCCAGCGTAGCGACATCGCGGTTCAGAAAAGGTCCGCCTGAGGCTGTCAGCAAAATCTTGCGTATGCCGTGGGCATCTGGCGTGCGCTGATAATTTAAGGGCAGACACTGAAAAATGGCATTGTGTTCACTGTCTATCGGCAGCAAGGTGGCGCCACTGGCGGCAATCGCATCCATGAACAACTGGCCTGACATCACCAGCGCTTCTTTATTTGCCAGTAAAACCTTTTTACCTGCATGAGCCGCCGCCAGTGTGGGCTTCAAACCAGCTGCACCGACAATAGCCGCCATCACCGTTGTACATTCTGCTGCGCTGGCCACATCACATAAGGCCTGCTCGCCATAGCTGACATCCGTCTTCAGGCCGGAATCACGCAACATACGCGACAGACGCTGAGCAGCATCAGCCGAACCAACAACTGCCACTTCAGGGTGAAAACGCAGACAAAGGGCTGCCAGCTCATCAATTTTGCTATGCGCAGTGAGTGCATAAATACGGTAACGATCCGGATGACGGGCAACGACATCCAGTGTAGACAGGCCTATCGAGCCTGTAGCACCTAGGAGGGTAATGGACTGCACAAAGGCCTTTGACTTACAGAGTCCACGCGCTGAGTAATAAAGCGAGTGGCATAACGGGAATCAGTGCATCGATGCGATCGAGTACACCACCATGACCTGGCAGCAAGGCGCTGCTGTCTTTCATACCGGCACGCCGCTTCATCATCGATTCGAACAGATCACCGACCACACTGGCTGCGACGATCAGGCTCATGAACAAAATCCATAAAGGCCAGCCAGCATGCGCCCGCAGCTGTGCTGCGAAGCTGTCGGAGAGATAGGGAGAGAAAGTCGATGCCGCTGCCAGTATCAGCACAGCCAGCCAGCCGCCGGCAACACCTTCCCAGCTTTTGCCGGGAGAAATCGCGGGTGCAAGCTTGCGACGACCGAAAGCGCGGCCAGCGAAGTAAGCACCGATGTCAGCGATCCACACCAGCGCCATCACCGACACCAGATACAAGCCTGAGCGCTGAAACAAACCCGCAATAGCGACGAAACATCCAAACAAGGCCAGCAGATAAACCACCGTGAACAGCGCACCACGCGCACCCTCGGTCGGTGGCAAACCAAATTTCAGTGCAGGAGCAAAACGCAAAGCCCAGATAAAAACGCAGAGCGCTGACAGAGGCAGCCATTCCATCGCAGAGCGGTCGGCCATCAGCGGCAGCAAGACAGCGGCGATCACGGCCAGTGGCAGCGCAAGCCGCACACCAAACAAGCGCAAGGCTTCCCAGCAGGCGGCACCAAAAAAAACGGCCAGCGTCAGATAAAACGCAATCAGTGAACCGGAAGCGAAGACCGCCGCCAGTACCAAAAGCAAAATAACGGCAGTGATGACACGCTGTAGCAACATCAGGAAGCCTTCCTTACTTCAAGCAGCTGGGCGCTGGTGCGACCAAAGCGGCGTTCACGATTTTGAAAAGAAGCAATCGCTTCATCTAATGCAGCAGCACCGAAATCAGGCCAGTATGCCTCCGTAAAATACAGCTCGGTATAGGCCAACTGCCACAGCAGAAAATTTGAAATGCGTTGCTCGCCACCGGTGCGAATAAAGAGATCGGGTTCCGGCGCATGCGCCATCGCCAGATACGGAGCGAGATCCTGTTCGGTGTAATCACTGTGTCCGGGACGTGCGGCCAGCATACGGTTCATCGCCTGCAGCACATCCCAGCGACCGCCATAGTTGGCGCAGATGGTCAGAGTAAGTCGCGTGTTATGTGCAGTTTTGGCTTCAGCCTCTGCAATTTGCTGCTGCAGCTTTGGATCAAAGCGCGTCAGCTCACCCACGATTTTTATGCGTATGCCATTGGCGTGCATCTTACTGACTTCACGCTCCAGCACGCTTGAGAACAGGCGCATCAGCACCGAGACTTCTTCAGGTGGGCGACGCCAGTTTTCTGAGCTGAAAGCAAACAATGTCAGATAGGCGATGCCGCGCTGTATGCAAGCCTCAACCACGCCGCGCACCGCTTCCACACCTTTGGCATGTCCGGTCACGCGCGGCAGATAGCGCGAGGTAGCCCATCGGCCATTGCCATCCATGATGATGGCCACATGCGCTGGCACCATGGATGCAAGAGGTATCTCTTGCGTAGAACTCGCTTGACTCATATGGGCGACCCGCTGATTTGAAAATACATACAAGGAACAGGAGAACCTGTACCGCCTGCCTACACCGTCAGCACTTCCTTTTCTTTCTCAGCAACCAGCTTGTCGATTTCCATCACAAACTTATCGGTGAGTTTTTGCACTTCATCCTGCGCGCGACGCTCGTCATCTTCAGAAGCGGCCTTATCTTTCACCAGCTTCTTCAGCGCCTCATTGGCATCGCGGCGTATATTGCGCACGGCGATCTTTGCATCTTCAGCTTCGCTCTTGACCAGCTTGACCATTTCCTTACGGCGCTCTTCGGTCAGTGCTGGGGTAGGCACACGAATCAGATCACCCTGAGTCGCGGGATTGAGACCGAGATCCGCTTCACGAATCGCTTTTTCTATCGTCGCGACCATTTTCTTTTCCCAGGGCTGAACGCCTATGGTTCGTGCATCAATCAGGGTCACATTCGCGACCTGACTAAGATGCGTGGGCGTGCCGTAGTAATCGACCTGTACATGATCCAGAATACCCACATGGGCGCGACCGGTACGCACTTTAGCCAGATCGGCCTTGAGCGTCTCTATCGACTTGTTCATTTTCTGTTCTGTATTTTTTTTGACGTCAGCGATCGTCATACTGCCCTCCTGTGATTCGATAGTGCTTAATAATGTAATGCTGCGGGTGTGATCTTGCCAAGGCAAAGCCGCTAAGACCCTGCCCTAGGCAGAGCTGTTGTTTACACGTGAACCAGCGTACCTTCATCCTGACCCAGCACGACATTTTTCAGTGCACCGGGTTTGATAATAGAGAATACGCGTATAGGCAATTTCTGGTCGCGGCACAGCGCAAATGCGGTCGCGTCCATCACTTGCAGTCGCTTGGAGATCGCTTCATCAAAGCTGATCGTTGTGTAGCGCGTTGCAGCCGGATCTTTTTTCGGATCAGCGCTGTAGATGCCATCAACCTTAGTTGCCTTCAGCACCACTTCTGCGCCGATCTCGGCGCCACGCAAGGCTGCCGCGGTGTCAGTGGTGAAGAAAGGATTACCGGTGCCGGCAGCGAAGATAACGATCTTGCCCTCTTCAAGATACTGCAGCGCCTTGGGACGTACATAAGGCTCAACTACCTGCTCAATGGCGATCGCCGACATCACCCGCGCCGTCATGCCCGCCTGACGCATGGCATCAGCCAGCGCCAGCGAATTCATCACTGTGGCCAGCATGCCCATGTAATCGGCAGTGGCTCTGTCCATACCCTGCGCACCCGGTGCCACGCCACGGAAAATATTTCCACCGCCGATGACGATGGCCACTTCAACGCCCAGTTGCGCAACCTCGGAAACATCGGCCACCATGCGTTCTATGGTGACACGGTTGATGCCGTAGGGATCATCACCCATCAAGGCTTCGCCGGAAAGTTTCAGTAAGACGCGCTTGTAAGCGGGTGTCGACATGCTATTGCTCCCTTAGTGTCGGTTTCGCTATAAATGACATGCCGGAAAAATAATAGCTATTTTACCGGCTGCTTAAAAAAACGGGCCTTGCGGCCCGTTGTCATTAACCCTTCTTGGCAGCGGCAACCTGCGCCGCTACTTCAGCAGCAAAGTCATCCTGCTTTTTCTCTATACCTTCACCCACTACGTACATGGTGAAAGACTTGACGGAAGCATTGCTGGCTTTCAGCATCTGCTCAACCGTTTGCTTATCGTTCTTGACGAAAGTCTGGTTAAACAGCGAGACTTCTTTCAGGAATTTCTGCACCGAACCTTCAACCATTTTCTCAACGATATCGGCCGGCTTGCCCGATTCAGCTGCTTTCAGTGATGCGACTGAACGCTCTTTGGCGATCAACTCTGCAGGCACCTGATCCGACGACAAAGCGACCGGCTTCATAGCTGCGATGTGCATCGCAACGTCTTTGCCCACCTGCTCGTCAGCACCGTCAAATTCCACCATCACACCGATACGAACGCCGTGCAGGTAAGAAGTCAGCTTGGCAGCTGTTTCAAAACGCTGGAAGCGGCGGATCGACATGTTTTCGCCGATACGACCGATCAGTTCCGAGCGAATTTCTTCCACAGTCTTGCCATCCAGCGGCAGGGCTGACAGAGCAGCCACATCAGCCGGGTTCTTTTCAACCACCAGCTTGGCGATGTCGGCCGTAAATTTCAGGAAGTCATCGTTCTTCGAAACGAAGTCTGTTTCGCAGTTGACTTCGATCAGTGCACCGACACCACCAGCGATATACGAAGCGACCACGCCTTCAGCGGTAACGCGCGAAGCGGCTTTCGACGCCTTGCTGCCCAGCTTCACGCGCAGGATCTCTTCCGCACGCGCCATGTCGCCATCAGCTTCGGTCAATGCTTTTTTGCATTCCATCATGGGCGCATCGGTCTTTGCGCGCAGTTCGCCCACCATTGCTGCAGTAATTGCTGCCATTCTTTTCTCCTAAATCCGGATGTCGCTGCCGACACCACCAATCAATATGCTTTTTTTACGGTGAGTTTGACCGTGATCGGCCCGAAAAAAAGGGGCGAACAGTCGTTGCCCCAGTTTTTCCGCCCTGCATTGCAGAGCTGGCCATGCCCAGAGCTTAGACTTCGACGAATTCGTCGGCGCCGCCCTTGACTGTTTCTACGATATCTTTGACCGCATTGGCACGACCTTCGAGGATCGCATCAGCCACACCACGTGCGTACAGAGTGATCGCCTTGGACGAGTCATCATTGCCGGGGATCACATAAGTGACACCATTCGGCGAGTGATTGGTATCAACCACACCAATGACAGGAATGCCCAGCTTGGCCGCTTCAGTAATAGCGCCTTTGTGATAGCCGACGTCAATCACGAAAATCGCATCAGGCACGCCGTTCATGTCCTTGATACCGCCGATTGCTTTTTGCAGCTTGATCAGTTCGCGCTGGAACATCAGGCCTTCTTTTTTCGACAGCTTCTCAACGGAACCATCAGCCATCGAAGCTTCCATTTCTTTCAGGCGCTTGATGGATGTCTTAATCGTTTTGAAGTTAGTCAGCGTACCGCCGAGCCAGCGCTGTTCGACGAAAGGAACACCTGCACGCTGAGCTTCAGCAGCGATGATGTCGCGCGCCTGACGCTTGGTGCCGACCATCAGGACGGTGCCACGATTGGAAGACAGCTGACGAATGTATTTCATCGCTTCCTGGAAGTTGACCATGGTCTTTTCCAGATTGACGATATGAATTTTGTTGCGATGGCCGAAAATGAAAGGGGCCATCTTTGGGTTCCAGAAGCGGGTTTGGTGACCGAAATGGACACCGGCTTCCAGCATTTCACGCATAGTGACTGACATAATATCTCCAGGGTTGGGTCTGGAGTCCGGCCAGTAACCCGGCCGTTTTGACGGCGGCGGGCACCCTTGGTGGCGCGAACTCGCGATTTACAAAAAAATAACTCAATAGTTGGCGCTTTATAGCTTTTGCCTTTTTGATATGGGCGCTTTATCTCCACGCACATATCTGACTCAAGCTAACCCGCGATTCTACCCGAAAGCCTGAGGTTTTTCCAGTACCGGGATACTTAGGAACGCCCGAACCCTGTGTCGACTATAATTTTGCCTATTCATACACAGGCGCCATCCCGGCGATCACCGGCTATCCATCATGGGCAATATCACTATCAAGACTCCCGAAGACATCGAAGGCATGCGCCTTGCAGGCCGTCTGGCCTCCGAAGTCCTCGATTACATCACGCCCCACGTCAAAGCGGGCGTAACGACGGGCGAAATTGACCGCCTCTGCCACGATTACATGCTGAATGTTCAGCAAAGTATTCCCGCTCCGCTGAACTATTGCCCGCCCGGCTACACCCCTTACCCTAAATCCATCTGCACCTCGGTGAATGATGTGGTCTGCCACGGTATACCGGGCGACAAAGTACTTAAAAACGGCGATGTGGTGAATCTCGATATCACTGTCATCAAGCATGGTTACCACGGTGACACCAGCCGCATGTTCTATGTCGGTGAGCCTTCTATTCTGGCCAAGCGTCTGGGCGACATTACTTATGACTGTATGTGGCTGGGCATCTCCAAAATCCGCCCCGGCGCGCATCTGGGTGATATCGGTTTCGTGATCCAGCAATACGCAGAAAAAGCCGGCTTTTCCGTGGTACGCGAATTTTGCGGTCACGGCATAGGTAAAGTATTTCATGAAGAACCGCAGGTCTTGCATTACGGCCGTCCCGGCACGCTGGAGCAACTGGTGGCCGGCATGATTTTCACCGTGGAGCCGATGATCAACGCTGGTAAACGCGAGATTCGTGAAATGGGCGATGGCTGGACCATCAAAACGCGTGACCGCAGCCTGTCAGCCCAATGGGAACACACCGTACTGGTGACCGAAACAGGCTATGAAGTGCTGACGGTATCGGCCGGATCACCACCACCACCGTCCTTCATCACGAACTCAGCTGCCGGCAACGCGGCCAGC
>CAIQLE010000064.1 GCA_903872555.1 uncultured bacterium | reverse complement strand
TTGCTGGTGCTGGGCTCGCCAGACGCCCAGCGTTTCTCCAGCGAGCTGGCCACGGATTTTCTTGCCCGCATAGGCGAGACCGCCAGCGCCAGCCTGCAAGGCCTGATTGCCTGAGATCGTGCAGAGCTCCGGCACTCCGCCCGAGATTGAGCGCTATCTTGCGCATTTGCAGACTCAGCGCAAGTTCTCACCACACACGCTGGATAATTACAGCCGCGACCTGCAGCAGTTACTTGCGCTAATGCGCGAAAAACAAGTCGGTCATCTGACAGCGCTGACAAATGTGGATATCAGACGCTACACCAGCCAGCTGCATGGCCGCGGCCTGTCGCCCAGCTCCATAGCGCGCAAGCTGTCTGCCTGGCGCGGCTTCTTCAACTGGCTGGCATTGCAGCAGACGCTGAATGCGAATCCTACCGATGGCGTTAAAGCGCCTAAGCGCGCCAAGTCTCTGCCTAAGGCATTAGGCGTCGATGATGCAGTCAAACTGGTCTCGGGCGTAGCAGAAATCACTGAAGACAATCCTGTCAACGGCGTATGCAACAAGGCGATGTTTGAATTACTGTATTCCAGCGGATTGCGCGTATCTGAACTGACCTCACTCGATGTGCGTTACATGAGCGAAGCCGGCTATCAATCGCAAGGCTGGATAGATTTCGATGCCGCCGAAGTGACCGTCACCGGCAAGGGCAACAAGCGTCGCAGCGTGCCGGTCGGGGCGGCCGCTATCGTCGCTATTCGACATTGGCTGCAGCTGCGCGAAGGTATCGCAGAAACCATCCCGACTACTGATGTTCATGCCCTCTTCATTTCGGAACGTGGCCGCCGCATGACAGCACGGCTGCTGCAGACACGCATCAAGGCTCATGCTCAGGCGCTGGGCATACCCGCCGATGTGCACCCGCATGTGCTGCGCCATTCATTTGCATCACATCTGCTGCAATCTTCTGGCGATCTGCGTGCGGTTCAGGAAATGCTGGGCCATGCATCGATAGCATCAACACAGGTCTATACTTCGCTGGATTTTCAGCGACTAGCGCAAGTTTATGATGCTGCCCATCCGCGTGCCAAAAAACAGAACAAACGCGAATGAAGCAAAATAGACCGTCGCAGCTTCTTCAGCCTTAGAGAGATTCAGCACACCGTTTATTTAAGCGGAATTGCCGCGATCATCATTTTGACTATCGCAATTTACCTACCCTCACCGATACAAGTTTTAATATGTCCCTGATACCTGCAACGATACTGACCGGCTTCCTTGGCGCCGGCAAAACCACACTGCTCAATCGCATTTTGCATGAGCAGCATGGTCACAAAATCGCCGTGATTGAAAATGAATTCGGCGAAGAGAATATCGATAATGAAATTCTGGTTCAGGACAGCAATGAGCAGATTGTAGAGATGAGCAATGGTTGCGTCTGCTGCACTGTACGCGGCGATCTGATCGCAGCACTCAGTCAGCTGGCTCAAAAACGGCGCGCAGGAGAACTGTCGTTCGATCGTGTGGTGATAGAAACCACTGGCCTGGCCAATCCCGGCCCGGTTGCACAGACTTTTTTTATCGATGAAGAGGTTGGTACCGATTACCTGCTCGATGGTGTGATTACCGTGATTGATGCCAGCAATGCTATGCAACAGCTGGATCAATTTCAGGAAGCGCAGCGTCAGGCCGGCTTTGCAGATCGTTTGCTGCTCTCAAAAACTGATTTAGTTAGCGCCGATCAACTCGCCTTGCTGGAAGCCCGGCTCAAGCGCATCAACCCGAGAGCGCCCGTGGCGCGTGCTGATTTCGGCAAGGCAGATATCGCTGAAATTTTCGACATACGCGGCTTCAATCTGAACGATAAGCTGGAGATTGATCCGGATTTTCTTAAAGCTGAAGCGCACGACCATGAGCATGATTGTGACGATCATTGCGATCATCATGAGCATCATGGCCATGAACATCATCACGCACATGGCCATAGTCACACTGATGATATTGCGGCCTTCGTGTATCGCAGCCAGCGCCCGTTTCATCCCGGCCGTCTTGAGGAATTCATCGGTCATCTGGTGCAGGTCTATGGGCCACGCATGCTGCGCTATAAAGGAGTGCTGTGGATGGAAGGCGCCTCGCGCAAAGTCATCTTTCAGGGCGTGCACCAGACCATGGGCAGCGACCTGGGAGGCATGTGGGCGGAAGGCGAGGAACGCGGCAGTAAACTGGTCTTTATCGGTCAAACCCTGCCAAAACAGCTGTTCATCGATGGTCTGGAGCAGTGTCTGGTATAAAGTTGGTAAGCTTTATGAGCAATTTACTGAATTCCTTCTACGAAATATATTAAAAATCACGCAAAGCTTGTCGCCAAGGGGGACAATGCGATTAAAATAGCCGCCGGTTTCAGTCAGGCCTGAATATCGGGAAGACAAAGACAGCACGAAACCCTCGCCCACAATGATTGCGCGGCAGCAAAGCTTCTGCACATTCGCTGGGTAAAATTCACAGGTTCGAAGTTACGAAAGCAAGCACCGTGGCAACCACTACAAAAACTTCCAAATCAGCTGGCACTGCCGGCGCACTCCTCACCGAAGAGCAAATCCTTGCAATGGGTGAGAAGGACTATATGAATGCGGCTCAGCTCGCCTTCTTTAAAGCACGCCTGCAACAGCTGGAAAAAGATTTGCTGAAAAATGCCGGCGAAACCACCGAGCACCTGCGCGAGACCGTGCTGGTGCCCGATCCTGCTGACCGCGCGACGATTGAAGAAGAGCACGCACTGGAATTGCGTACACGTGACCGCGAGCGCAAACTGCTGAAGAAAATTTTGCAGTCACTGCAATCTATCGAGTCCGGCGAATACGGCTGGTGCGAAGAGACTGGCGAGCCTATCGGCATTCCACGTCTGTTGGCACGCCCCACAGCCACGCTGTCACTGGAAGCACAGCAGCGCCGCGAACTCAAGCAAAAGCTCTACGGCGATTAAGCCCGGGCAGGGCCACAACCCGCACCCACACAAAAAGCCCTTGCCATTGGCAGGGGCTTTCTTTTTGCGCTAGTATCAGGCGGTCAATTCATCCGGCAGCTCAATTTACGTTGTCGCTCAGCTCTGCATTTCAAACCTAAGCCGCATGCTCTTGCCTGAGTCCTTCGCCATCTCTCGTCAGACAGCCTGTTTTCAAGCACGGCTGGTGATCAACATCTGGCGCGCAAAATGAGCTCGCAAACATCCAGACTGAGCATGGCGCTGAGTTACTCCCTTGCCTTAATCACTGCCTGTGCTGCAACTGCCGCCACGGTGCTTGCAGCTAAAGCAGCAAACGCAGAAGAAACCGATAAAACACTGGCGCCTGTGCTGGTCACAGACTCTCCCTATGCTTCAGGGGAGGATGCCATGATGCTGACGCCCGCCAAAGTTTTGTCCGGCAATGAACTGCGCGACAAAATCGGCGGCTCGCTGGGCAGCACCCTGAGTCAGGAATTAGGTGTGAGTGCATCCGGCTTCAGTGCAGGCGCATCGCGCCCCGTCATCCGTGGCCTGGAAGGTTCGCGCGTCAAGATTCTGGAAAACGGCATGAGCAGCGGCGATTTGTCAGCGATCTCGAATGATCATGCCGTAGGCAGCAGCATGATGAGCACGCATCAGATAGAAATTCTGCGCGGTCCTGCAGCCCTGCTGTATGGCTCGGGCGCCATCGGCGGACTGGTGAATATCGTCAATGACAGAATCCCTACCGTACTCGAGCCACGCGCTACCGGTGAAACCGAGCTGCGTTACAGCAGCGTCGATCAGGGCAATGCCCTGGGCTTTTCTGCAGACCGCTCAGCGGGCAGCTTCGGTCTGCACATTGATGGCAGCACAATGAACTCTGGCAACTATCGTATACCCGGTTTCAGCAATATCGCTGGTACGGGTGATTCAGGTCGACTGAGCTTTTCGAATAATCGCGAGAACAACATTGGTGTAGGCAGCTCACTGATTCAGGACTGGGGCTATGTCGGCGCCTCACTGTCGCAGCTGGATAAAAACTATGGGGTTCATGGTGCCGCAGATGACTCCACCATCAAGCTCGCCCAGACTCGGTTTGATATCGACAGTCTGATCAAATCACCCTTTGCAGGTTTCGATGCCCTGCGCATCAAGCTTGGCCACAATGATTATCAGCATACGGAACTGGCGAACGGCACAGACCCCAGCGTGCGCTACACCAATCAGGCACTGGAATCACGCTGGGAGCTGAGTCATTTGCCTGTGGATGGATGGCGCGGAAAATTCGGTCTGCAATCTGAAAATACCACCACTCAAGCTGCCAGCCTGGATAGCAGTCCATCCACGGTGCCGCGCACCAGATCCAGCTCAGTCGCCAGCTTTATCGTAGAAGAACATGATTTCGGTGCGGTACGCGTGAATGCCGGCGCTCGTTATGATTACGTGACACGCCGGCCCGATGCCGATCAGGACAGAAATTTTGCACTCGGCTCTTACTCAGTGGGCACCCTGTGGACTTTCACTCCCGGCTACGGACTGGGAGCAACAGCCTCTGTCGCTGAGCGGGCACCGACGGCCGAAGAACTGTATTCCAATGGCCCGCACGGCCCCACCAGTAGCTGGGATACAGGGAATGCCAGTCTGAAGACAGAAACATCGCACAACCTCGAACTCTCTCTGCAAAAAACCGATGAGAAATTACGCTGGAAAGCGAATATCTATCAAAATTCTGTGAAGAATTTTGTCTATGGAAAAATCAGCGCCGGTACCAGTCATAGCGGCTACGCAGCCATGACGTATGACAGAGATTTTCTGCAAGGCGATGCCACACTGCGCGGCATAGAAGCCGAGATCAGCTACAACCTGAATGATCCGGGCTGGTTTGGCCGCGTCTTCGCAGACAGTTCAGAAGGCAAGCTGGACGATCTCAGCCACCTGCCCCTGCAACCAGCCACACGCACAGGGTTGAATGTGGGACATCAAATGGCTGCATGGCGCTCTTCTGTGTCACTGGTACATGCCTTTGCTCACAACAATATAGCGAGCAGCAGCATTTCTGAAGAGACCACCACCAAGGCATATACACAACTCGACGCCAGCGTCACTTATGTTCAGCGCTATGGCACCACCGACCTGACCTGGTTTTTCCTGGCGAAAAATCTCTTAAATGAAGAGATACGGCTGTCCACTTCGCTGTTGAAGGATTACGTACCTCAACCAGGCCGCAACTTCATTTTTGGCCTGCGAACACGCTTTTAAAAACCGTAAGCCACTCACAACAATGTGGGATGAATACCACGTCACCACCAGTGATCTTCATCAAGCCAGAAAACACCATCAGATGCCTGCCACAGGTATTGGCCTGAGCCGGCTGCGGTTTATCATGGCATCACTCTCTGCCGTGCAGGGCACAGCGCTTAGCGTTCAGGAGCGCACTAAACTGCACACCCCTACCGAATCACTCATACCATGCGAAAGTGAAATTCTTAGAACTCTTTGGAAAATCCGCCGCTCATCACGTCAGAAACGTGCGTGATGATTCTGCGCAAGACATCAGCAATGCGCAGATCACCACGAAAAAAATTGATGCCATAGAATCTGAAATAAGCGCCGAACTTGGGGAACACACATGCATCACATCAGAGACTCTGATGTCCGTTCCCGATAATGAACTACTGCTATCGCAACGCATAGAAGAAGCGGCCTTATTATTTGCCAGTCAACAGCTGAGTGCAGCACGGCAGTTACTGCTAGATGCCACCGCCACCGCCAATCTCGATTTCCCTGATAAAGAAAAAATTGCCTGGTGGATGTTGCTGGAAATTGCAGAAGCTGATGCGCAAAAAACCTTATTCGAGCAGACAGCACTGGCCTATGCCCAGCGTTTCGAAACATCGCCACCGCAATGGCGACCATCTAATACAGACCATGCAGCCCGCCCCGGGCAGGCACCCTTGCTGAATTTTCGCGGCAAATTATGCGCCAGCAGTGAATCTGCCCTGAAACATCTGGAGCAGATGGGACATCAGCATGGTCGCTTTCGACTAGAGCTGGATGCGATCACTGAATTAGACATTGCGGGCTGTGCCGGCTTGCTTGCCACGCTGGCCTCATGGCACAAAGCAGGGCGCGAATGCCTGGTCAATAAAAACTCAGCCTTCATCGCTCAGCTGAAGCGTCTCACGCAAGAAGGCCGGCCTGATGCCAATCATGCTGCATGGCTGCTGCTGATAGAGTTATTGCGTCTGATGAATGAGCCTGATACTTACGAAGCCGCCTGTCTTTCCTATAGCCTCACCTATGAAATTTCACCTCCATCAGCAGCGCCACTGAAGCTGCATGTTGCAGCTTGCTCAGAATTTATTCACTTGCCAGCGATCATCAGCAATCCGGTCGATGTTCTGCTGCAGTCGATACGATCACAAAGCAGGCAAGGCACACCGCTGACGCTGGATTGCAGTTCACTACAGCGTATAGACTTCAATGCAGCCACGCCGCTGCTGGCGGGCCTGATACAGATTGCCGAGAGCAGAGTGATCGAATTTCGTGAGATATCTTTTCTGGTCTCAACGCTATTACAACTCGTCGGTGGCACTGCCGGGATCAGGATGATCAGGCGCCATCCCTGAAGCCGACATGAACATCGCTAAGGCCTGTGGCCTGCAGACGGGGCTCCCGTGGGTGGGCTCGCCGCGCCACTGGCACCCACAGCGCTCGACCCTGTCGCACCTTGCGCACCTTGCGCGGGCTGCTGAGATACCTGCGGTGCAGTCTGCTGTAACTGCTGCTGTATCTGCTGCGGCGTGACCTGCGTCGCATCAGGCGGGGGCAGGCGCAACTGAGCGCTGATGGCCGCGCCTTCCTGCGCTGCGAAAGGCGGCAGACTCAGTTCGCGCTCGGCACCGTGATCGGTCAGCACCACACTGCGCTCATGAATTTCTTTGATCGTCATCCCCGGCATAATCTCAGCTTCTAATGCCATCACACGTGCAGGATGCCCTTCCGCTGCAATGATCGCCCTACTGCCGGTAGCACCACCTGAGCGCACGATGCCACGCAACTGCACATTCGACACCGCATTCCCCTCCGCATGGCCGCCAAACAGATTCGCCGCCGCTGCTATCGGCGGCATGCTCTGTTCGCTGCGCGGCAAGGCGGCCACTGCACGCGGGACGGGTGCAAACCACTGCAGAAGCCAGTAAGTAAGCGCCGTACATAAGGCCAGAAACAAAACGAAGGAAGTCAGCACAGGCAAGCGCTTTATCCAGATATTTTCAGTCATCACTCAATACACTCATCCCAGGCTAACGCACCAGTTGATTAATTTCTATGATGGGCATCAGGACCGCCAGCACGATCAGCAGAACCACCACTCCCATGGCGAGAATCAGTGCAGGCTCAAGCAAGCCTGCGATGGTGAGCGCACGTCGCTCCAGATCTTGTTCCTGCATTTGCGCGGCACGGTTCAACATCACAGGCAGCTCGCCTGTCACTTCTCCCGCACGGATCATATGAATCAAAATCGGCGGGAAATGCTTGTGCACAGCCAGTGCACGCGCCAGACCCACGCCCTCACGCACACTGGCACTCGCTTCTTCCACTTGCTGACGCATGGCCAGATTGGACAGCGTGTCGCGACTGGTCTGCAAGGCCCGCAAGATAGGCACGCCCGAGCTGATGGTGATGGCCAGTGTGCTGGCAAAGCGTGAGGTATTCAGGCTGCGTTCAAAGCGTCCATACAGGGGCGCTGTCAGCAGCCAGCGATGCCAGCGCATTCTGTGTTCAGGATCACGCAACCAGCGCTGCCACCAGATCAGTGCCGCCGCTATGATCAAAGCCACCAGCCAGCCCCAGTGCCGCACAAAATCAGAGAGTGCCAGCATGGCAATCGTCAGAAAAGGGAGTTGCTGTTTGGTGTTCGCAAACACCGACACAATTTGTGGCACGACATAAGTCAGCAAGAAAATCACAATAGAAAAAGCCACCACGGTCACGATGGCCGGATAGGTGAAAGCCAGTTTGACTTTCTGCACCAGTGAATTTCTGCGCTCCACAAAATCCGCCAGCCGCGACAGCACACCCGAGAGCTGACCTATCTGCTCGCCCGAGGCAACGAGAGCTCGATAGATATCAGCAAAATCTCTGGGATGCTGAGTCAGCGCATCCGACAGTGAAGCCCCGCCTATCACTTCCGCACGTATCGCAGCCACCAGATCACGCAGATAGGCTTGCTCAGCCTGTTCCATCAGTGCGTCCAGCGCCTGTTCGAGTGGCAATTGCGCTTCGAGCAAGGACGCCAGCTGACGCGTGAAGAGTGCCAGCTCCAGCGTTGAGAGACGGTCGCCAAAACCAAAGGCTCTGGCCCTGACTCTGCCCTGTGCATCGACCTGAGCCGTAATGAGATCAATGGCCAGAGGAATCAGGCCACGGGTGCGCAGATCTGAGCGCGCCGCTCTCGGGCTGTCGGCCTGCAGCACGCCTTTGCTGCTCAGGCCCTGCGCATCGACCGCTTCGTATCGAAAGGCCGGCATGGCTTATTCCTTACTCACGCGCAGCAATTCTGCTTCAGTGGTGGTGCCATCTGCCAGCCAGCGCTCACCGTCCTGACGCATAGGGCGCATGCCATTGCGCTGCGCAATCACACGCACCTCGGCTTCAGAGGCGCGATTATGAATTTGCTCGCGTATCTGATCGGTCGTCATCAGTAGTTCGTAAATGCCGACACGACCGTGATAGCCCGTCTGACCACAGTGGTCGCAGCCCACTTCCTGCCAGTGCGTATGGCCATGACTGTCCAGCACCTGCTGCCGGCAATGTACGCATAATTTCCTCACCAGTCTCTGGGCAATCACACCCAATAAAGAAGACGACAAGAGAAAAGGTTCTATCCCCATATCGAGCAGGCGCGTGACCGCAGCCGGCGCATCATTCGTGTGCAAGGTCGCCAGCACCAGATGGCCCGTGAGCGAGGCCTGCACCGCGATCTGTGCTGTTTCCAGATCACGTATTTCACCGATCATGATCACATCCGGGTCTTGTCGCAGGATGGCGCGCAGAGCTTTTGCAAAGCTCATGTCTATACGCGCATTGACTTGCGTCTGTCCTACGCCGGGCAATTCATATTCAATCGGATCTTCCACCGTCAGAATATTGGTGGAGGTGGCATTCAGGCGCGACAAGGCTGCATACAGGGTGGTGGTCTTGCCCGAGCCTGTAGGGCCGGTGACGAGCACAATGCCATGCGGCTGCGCAATCAGCTTGTCAAACTGCTGCTGCGTATCGACACTCATGCCGAGCTGCTTCAGATCGAGACGGCCACCTTCTTTATCCAGCAGCCGCAGCACAGCACGTTCGCCATGACCGGTGGGCAGGGTAGAGACACGCACATCGACTGGCTTACCACCGACCCTGAGTGTGATGCGTCCGTCCTGCGGCAAACGGCGTTCAGCAATATCGAGCTGAGACATGATTTTGATACGCGATATCAGCGCAGCATGAATCGCTTTTTTCGGGCGCACCACATCACGCAGGCGGCCATCAATACGAAAGCGCACCACGGATATCTGTTCAAACGGCTCGATATGAATATCTGATGCGCCTTCGCGCAATGCCTGGGTGAGCAGGGCATTGATCATGCGTATCACCGGCGCATCATCCGCCGACTCCAGCAAATCTTCTATCTCGGGCATGTCCTGCATCAGGCGCGCCAGATCGAGGCCGGATTCCACTTCATCGACCACCTGTGCCGCATCACCGCCCGAGCCGGCATAGGCTTTGGCGATGGCACTCTCTAATGCTTCACGCGTGAGCGGATTCAGACGTACGCGACCGAAACGGCGGCTCACCTCAGCCAGCGTGGCAGGTGCGGTTGCCTCAGACAGCCAGACATCCACCGGCTCATCTGAACTGCCCGCCTGCGCCAGCACGGCAAAATCGCGCGCAAAACTAAAGGGCAGCAGACGCGGATCATGCATAGGGCTCATCGTGCGATTTCATCCATGCTTGATTACATTCCCTCAACGCTATGCGCAACCGATCTCAGCGCAGGTCAATTACCGGCGGCTCCACTGGAAAGACCTCAGCCGGCGCCGAAGGTTGCACTGGGGTTGCAGATGGCGCTGAGAATGACGCATCCGGTTTCGGTACTGCATCCGGTTTCGGAACCGCATCCCTTTGCAGCACAGAACCTCCAACCGGCTTGCCGTTCTCAAGCATGGGCAGCAGGGGTGACACGACGGTGGAGAGCAATGCATTCGATTGCGGCTGTATGATTTGCTGAGTGCCGCGTATGTAGTCATAACGATCTGTCGCCACTGCAACGCTTTGCTCGTCATTGCGTATCACGGTAGGGCGCAGGAACACCATCAGATTAGTTTTGGTGCGTTGCCGTGACTGATAACGAAACAGATAACCCAGTACGGGGATATTGCCCAGACCCGGCACTTTTTCGACTGTGTCGTTGAGCGTATCTTCTATCAGGCCACCCAGCACAATGATCTGCCCGTCATCGACCAGCACATTGGTATCTATCGAGCGCTTGCTGGTGATCAGACCTGACGTAGTGGACTGCTGAATATTCGAAGTCTCCTGATAGATCGCCATCTTCACCGTGCCGCCTTCAGAAATCTGTGGCCGCACACGCAAAGACAAACCAATATCACGCCGCTCTATGGTCTGGAATGGATTGACTCCCGCTGCGCCGCCAGAAGCTGCGGTCGTAAACTGACCGGTGATGAAGGGCACATTCTGTCCGACGATGATGCGCGCCTCTTCATTGTCCAGCGTGATCAGATTCGGCATGGACAAAATATTCGCTTTCACGTCACGCTCCAGCGCGCGCGCCAAAGCTCCCAGACCCAGCGCACCGTCACGCTGCTTAAAGATAGAGGCCGTCAAACCATTCCCCGGCGGCAGCGGTGTTTTTGTGGTGCCCAGTATCGATGCCGCCTGCGCCACCAGATTATTGCCGTCCGTAGAAAAGCCGGTCAAAGCACCTACCCGATAACTACTGCTACTGGAACCCGACAGGATCGCCCACTGCACACCCAGCTCGGCTGCCTTGTCGGCACTCACTTCGACGATCAACGATTCAACAAACACCTGAGCGCGGCGCGCATCAAGCTGATCAATGATCACGCGCAGATTGCGATACACACGTTCATTGGCAGTGATGATCAGCGTATTGGTGCTGGGGTCGGCCTGTATGAAACCGGCCGTGCCGCCGGCCGGCAAAGGCCCTTGCTGTAAAGGAGGTGTGGCGAGTGGCGTCTGCGTGCCTGCAGTCGCCTGTCCTGCCGTTGCGGCGACGTTTTGCAGTGCAGGGGCGTTTTGCTGTCCTGTGCCTGTCGTGCTGCCCGCATTGTTTTCTCCCGCGACTACCGCGCGCAAAACTTGTGCAAGCTTCGTTGCCTCCGCATTACGCAGATAGACCACATGCACATTGCCAGGCAGGGCCGTAGGCTGGTCCAGCTTATCGATTAGAGTGCGCGCAAGATGGGCACGTGCCGCTGTGGGCGCACGAATGATGACGGAATTGGTTCTCGTATCCGACAGCAGCATCACACGGCCCGTATCGGCCGTGCCCGGCGCCGATCCCGTATCGAGTATGCGATTGACTGTGACCGTGACATCATTGGCAATCGCATGTTCAAGCCTGATCACATCCAGCTCACCTATGGCTGGCGTGTCGAGTGCAGCAATGATGCGCGACATGCGATGCAGATTGTCGGCATAGTCAGTGATGACCAGCGTGTTATTGGTAGGATCGGCGTTGATCGTATTGTTAGGCGAGATGAGTGGCCTTAAGACAGCTACTAAGCCACTCGCACTTTCATGATTCAGATGAAAGATCTGCGTTGCAATCTGATCTGCACGCAGCTTGCCTACCTGTATGGTCGAAGCTTGCAGCTTGGCTTCAGCCTCAGGCACGACCTTGATGTAGTCAGGGGTGCGCACCACCGCATAGCCCTGCAATCTCAGCACCGAACTCAGCATCTCGAATGCCTGCGTCTTGCTGAGCGGCTTTTCAGACACCAGATTGATACTGCCTTTGACACGCGGATCAATCACAAAAGTATGACCCGTGAAATGCCCAATAGCACGCACCACGGATTCGATATCGGCACCCACAAAATTCAGACTGGCCTGATTCTCGCTGGGCTCTTGTGCCTGCGTACTCAGGTGTAAAAACAGCAGCAACAACATCAGTGAGATGATTTTTTTCATTTGAACTCAAGTGCAATAACGTCTCTGTTTCCGATCTGGCGTCGCTGCCCTAACAGATTGAGCAAGATAGCCAGTTTTTTTTCATGACCTTCCTGCGCCCATGCCTGACCTGAGAATTGCAGACGGCCATTCACGATGGCGCCCGATCCCTCCAGCAACAAAGGACCGGACAAGCTCTTCAATGTGATTGCTGCGCGATTTCCCTGCCAGTCGAATTGCATTCGATAAGCACCGAGTGGCTTGACGGGTGACAAGGCGGATGCAATCTCTGTCATATCGAGCTGCATGCGGCCATCGATCTGTAAGCTGCCGCCGGTGCTCAACAGCGTCAGTTCCGACCATGACAGACGCATCTGCCCTGAAGGGCGCAGCGTATTCAAAGGCGCGCCCAAAGCGGCCAGTTGCTGCGCCGGCCACTGCACGCTGCCGGGGCCGACTTCCCACTGTCGCCAGTTGCCTGTGAAGTTCACAGGCGCATCCAGTGCGCGGCTGTTCTGTATCGTTGCATCTAGCCGACCCAGTAATAACAGCGGTGACAAGTGCCAGCGAAAACGACCGGGCAAGAGCGGTACCAAAGGCTCATTGCCGCTGCTGGCACCACCCAGAAATGCCGAGCCATGCCACACACTGCCTTGCGGATCGCCCAGTGATAAGCGGCCCTGTGTCTGCTGCTCCAGCCAAGGCGCCAGCCAGGACGCAGGCAGCTTATCAATCACCGTCGCCATCACCATCAGTAGCGCGGCCACAGCCCACACCCACAGCAGGTTCATGAAGCTTTGCGCAATGAAAATTTTGCATCGACACGATCGATGCGTTCTTTGGCCGTGACGCTGGCATCGATCACCACCAGTTGCATGCTGCCCTGTACTTGCTGCAGCCATTCCGTGAGAGCAGAAAAAGAGGTGTCTGTAAAACTGAGCTGCACTTGCGTATCACGGCTGCTCTGATTCAGATTCAGGCTCTGTGCTTTCATGCCTTTGTCCGCAAGACTGCGTTCGAGATTGATTTTGTTGATGGTTTGCGTGCTACTGACTGCACGCACCGGTCTGGAACGCAGCTCTTGCGACCATGCCTGCATCTGCGCCAGATCGGCACGCAGCGCTGGCAAATCTTTTTGCCACTGCGCACGCGCTTGCAGTGCCGGTGCCAGCAGTACGAGCCAGCACAAAATGGCTAGCAACATAGCGGCACCCAGGCCAAGCATGCGACGCTCACGCGGCGTGCGTTCGCTCCATAACAAACTGAGGCTGGACATCATGCTGAGGCTTTCATGAAATACTGCGGATGTGCCATTGCGCGGCATCGCTCTGTGAGGATGTCGCGCCGGATGCAGCATTGGATGCCGCATTTGATGCATTACTGGATGCTGTACTGGAAGCGGATGTCGAACTCGTTACCGTGCTGAGTTCCAGTTTGCGTGCAGCGAATGCTGCGCGTGCCTTCTCTGCCGACACCGAAACGCCGGGCTTGAAATAGACGCTCAGGGTGTTGTCGCGATATTCGATGCGCGCAATTGAACGCGCCTCCATCCCCGCCTCGGCCCAGGCATCACCCAGCAAAAGTGAGAGTGCCAGAAAATCACCGGGCGCCAGTTCACCCGCCGACTGCCGTGCCGCTGCCAGCTTGCGCCGCATCTGCGCCAGCGGCGTATCGACCACAGTCTCCTTAGGATAAGCACGCTGAAAGGTCTGCAACATCGCCGCTTGCAGACGTTCTCCTTCACTGCGCAAACGCCACCAGTCAGCATTCAGTGCGATGACATTCAGCAAGAGCAGCAAAGTCGCCAGCCGCACAGGCCAGCGCCAGCGCGCCCAGTCCACAGGCGCTTCAGGCATAGCATCCAGACCACTCAGCAAATCAATATGCAGCTGGCTGGCGCCTTCTATCCATAGCTCCCAGTGTGCTTCATACAGCTGTATGTTGGGATAGCGATTCAGCTTGCCGGCCTCAGCCGATGTATGGGTAGCGCCGTCAGAAAATTGCGCTGCATGAAAATCATGCAGGCGTGCTGCCGGTAAAAACAGCTGCACTGATTGCGCCCCGGTGAGAGTATGCAGCAAGATAAATAATTCACTCGCCAGCGTTGACTCATCCTCAGTAATCACCGGCAGGCCCATGCCTTCATCCACTGAAAATCTGAGCGCCAGTTCGCTTTGTCCTGAAGATTCCAGCAGCGCCGCCGCAACTTGTCCCGCCGGCAAAGGCAGACACAATTGCATGGGCAAGGCATGCAGCCGTTTCGCGCCACAGGCTCTGAGCTGAGTGACCCAGCTTTGCAGCCAGGCTTTTTCAAGCACCGCAATCACGCGCTGTCCTTCAATATCCGGTCCGGCGGCGATGGCACAGTCAGCCGGATCGCCAATGATGCGGTCTTCAATCAGGGAAGGCAGTGCCGCCCGCAAGCGGGTCGCTGACAAGGGCGGCACGCGCGTGCGTAAAAGTGTCACATCACTGGCGGCCACTAACAGCACCACACGCTGCACCTGAGTCAGTTGCTGAGACAGTTCATGCAAAGAGGCGATGCCTGTGTGTTGCAGGCGCTTGCGCGCCAGCAGCGCAAAGGCCAGCGGCTCTGAGATTTTTTCCTGAGGCTGTATTGTTTCTCTGTCGCGCAGCGCATTACGGGCGGGCAGGCGAAGGTAGAGCACATCGTGCTGGCTATCATTCATGATGCTTGTGGCTCCCTCGCTTCACATCTGGCTGCACAGATCAGACCGCAAATCTCCACCTCACACTTCGCGCAACCACAAAAGATGTGTCGTTGCGCCCTGACGCTCGACCAGACCCTGCACTTGCAGGGTTGCTTGCCGTATGGTGACCATGCCGGTGACCAGAAAATAATTACTTGCCACCGTAATCTGGTCGGGAGTTGGCGCATCACCCCGGCCGGGCATGCGCTCTGCGACATCACTCAGATCTCGAAAGCTGTTGGTGCGACGCGAAGTCAGCAGCGTGTTGGCATCGGCCAATGAGAGTGTAGACAGCCGGGCCGACAGCACTTCAGCTGACGCCGTGTTCGCATTCACAGGCGTAGCATGCGGCAGGAACACGACGTAGTCGCGCACGGCTTGCAGCAAGGCCAGCGTACCTCCCGGTACAGCAAGCAAATCATCGGTTTGCACAAAACCCAGCGTGCGCGTGCTGCTGTTGTCACCACTTGACGCAATCTGACTGGCTGCCAGTTGTTGTGCGGCAGCACGTGCAAAAGAGGGGTCCTGATGCAGCGATGACAAGAGTCGTTCGAATGCAGCGATCTCGGCGGCATTCACTTCACCACGGCTGGCCAGACTGCTCAGATTCAGCCTTGCCTGCGCATCTTGTATCGCGCCTGATAAAACCGCACTGCCTGCATCACCTCGGATAGCGGCCGATTCCACATATTGGTCGAGACGTGTTTCAGACAGAGGCACAGACCAGGGTTCATTCAGATCATCAATCGCTGAATACTTGGCATCTTCACGCAAGATCAGACGCGCCCAGTCCATAGCGCCGCGCAATATCCATTGCTTCTGCAATTGCAGCCGCTGATTTTCTATCGTGCGAACCTGTACTTGCTGTTGCCAGAACAGGCTGGCGACGATAGTGACAGCCAGTGCCGTGAGCAATAAGGCCGTCACGACAGCCACGCCTTTGCTTCGTCGTTGCTTCCTCACGCCAGACCAGCGCTTCATGACAGGGGCATGTTTCACACCGCACCCAGCATAAAAATTTTCGTCAGCGCCGCTTCCTTGCCATTCATCTGCAAGGACACTTCCACACCACTCCAGACCGTCTGCATGGCGGTCGTGCCGGCCTGCGGATTCATCAGTGCACCGCCTGAGGTGAGATTGCTGGCTGCCATCTGCTGCCAGCTGCGCCAGCCGCGTCCATCATCGGCCCAGACTCTCAGCTTCATCGCCTGCACATCTTTTTGTAATGTCACTCTGAGTGCGCTGCCGGTCTGCGACTGCTGCCAGTCTTGCGCCAGCTGTGCCAGTCTGCGCGTAGCCGCCGATTCTTCCCGCGTCAGCACACCGTCCTGTAAACGGTAAGTAACCAGCTGCAGGGCACCGGCCTGTGCCTCGGGCTGCAGACGTCGTGCAAGCGTGAGGTGGGTGTCATCCATCATCAGCGGTGCATGGCCATCAAGTGTGTCGACATCAGCGGCATTGGCGCAATCGGTTTGCAGTTGCGCAAAGGCGAGCTGTAAACCACGCGCCTGTTCCAGCTCCCGGTTCAGACTGGCACGTGCGCGCGTAATGCTGTCGAGTCCGCGCCAGCCTAGCATCGCTACAATACCCAGTACGCTGATGGCCACCAGCAATTCCACCAGCGTCAGTCCCATCGTGTGCTTTCTAAAGCGCATTTGGCACCACCTGTGACAAGACGATGATGCGCCGCCCGGGAGAACGCTGATCCAGCACAGCGACTTCTACCCGGCGAAACGCCGGATTCGGCGTAGGCATAATCGTTTCTTCGCAACGCAGTTCCAGCTCGCCCTGAGCGCAGGCAAAGACACGCTTGCCTAGCGGCGGCCATTCATGTGCCAGCCGGATTTGTGTCAGCCGGTTTTCAGCAGACCAGGTGGCCATCATGGCTGCACGCAAATCCGCACTGTTTTGTGTCAGGCTGCCTATGGCACGCAGACTGGCCGCCAGTGCTGTACCTATGATGACCAGCGCCACCAGCACTTCAAGCAAGGTAAAGCCTGCAGGCCACAAGCTGGTTGGTGACTTCATTTTCATTGCGTTTGACTGAACCGTCCTCTCACTCCACTAGAAAATTGCCTATGCCATCGGCGCGTATCTTTGCGCTGATATCACCCAATGCCAGCGTCAACACGAAGGCCTTGTCTACCGGCTCGCGCCCGAACACGATGCGCACTGAAAGACTTTCTGCCGATGCTGGTACAGCAGCCGGTGTGACTGTGAGCGTGAGGGGCGCGCGCGGAAATTCACGTTCACGCAAAATTTCATCTTCGCTCAGTCGTTCCCAGCTGTCGTTCTGCCGGATCAAGAAATGGTAGCGATAGTCATCGGCCTCAAAGGCGATCGCGCGGTTGCGCACTATGGCTTCATCACGCGCCACTTGCAGCAAGAGTGCAATGCGTCGTGCTTCGTTCTGCAGCACACGCTGATTACCCGGATGTGCATTCAGCGCGACTGCACCCAACATGATGCCGACGATCACCAGCACCACCAACAGTTCGAGCAGGGTGAAGCCTGCTGCTTTTTTACTGGGCCCAGGAACCGATATCTGCATCATTCCCTGTGCCGCCGGGTTTGCCGTCAGCACCATAGGAAAACACTTCAGCATCTGCATGCGACCCCGGAGATAAATATTGATACATATTGCCCCACGGGTCTTTGTTGAGTTTGTCCAGATAGCCCTCTGTTTTCCAGTTAGCTGGAACCGGATCATTCGTCGGTCGCGTTATCAGCGCCTGAAGCCCTTGCTCGGTGGTGGGATAGCGTTGATTATCCAGTCGGTAGAGTTTCAGCGCCTGCATCAGGGTGACGATGTCCTGCCTGGCTGCCAGTATGCGTGCATCATCGGTTCGCCCCATGAGCTTGGGCACGACCAGCGCCGCAAGAATTCCCATGATCACTACCACGACCATGATCTCGATCAGGGTGAAGCCGCGTTTATTCGAGCGAGAAATAGTTGAATAAAAAAATGGTTGCATGAAAATTGTTTCGTAAAAAATAGATTCTGTTGAAGCGAATATTTTGATTAATCATGTTTGATCAATCAGCACGTTCCTGTATTGATTCAGTCGTGCTTATACGAATGCAATCCTGGTGGGATTGCAAATGCCGGAAAAAGTGCCGGTCGTTTTTTCAAATGTCATTGAATGCTGGAAATTCATATTCCAGTTTGACGTGCGGAATGCCGCAGTTTTTGCGACAACCCGAAGTGACGGTCTGCGGACGGAATTTAGAGACAGGCTCTTAGAAAAGATACTGCATACTTACCCTGGCGCTTACCTGCGTTTCATTACCGCTGAGCTGGCCGTACTCCACATCGGCCAGCAGACTGAGTTGTTGACGCAGCGCCTGCCGCAGCCCCAGTCCCACGTAGCCGCCGGCTACGCTCTTGCTGCCCATCGCGCTGACGCGAAAATCGCTGCCACCGACCATGCCCTGTATCGCTCCGTCCGATGTCTGCCGCGTCTGTACGCCGGCTCTCAAGCTGGCTTCGCCACTAGATATTTGTCGCGCAAATTCCAGCTGTGCACGCCCCGCCAGTGCTTGTACAGTGCGCGAGTTCAGGCTCAGGTTCGCATTCGCTGTGCCGCTCTCGGTATAGCCTGCATACCAGCCCACGCTATAGCTCAGCGTGGCCGATGGACGTAGCACCCAGTTTGGCATCATTGGATAGCTGCGCCCTGCACTGAGCGAAGGGCTTAGATAGTAACTGGTGGTCGTGCCGCTTGCGGTCTCTAAGCCATTCAGGTTGTCGAGTAGGGTGCGGCGATTGTTGTGCATTTCTATGCCTGCCACTACTGAAGCAGTCACATCCAATTCACCATGACGCGTGAGACGATAAAGGCCGGCAAAGATGCCGTCGCTGTTCATACTCGTCATCGCTGAGCTCGTATTGCCGTTGGCAATGCCTGCCACTAGTCCGATGCGGTCTCCATGATCGTCCTGTTCATAGCC
>CAIQLE010000063.1 GCA_903872555.1 uncultured bacterium | reverse complement strand
CTTCCTGCCAGCTTCGATATTTTTTGCCTCAACCGGATTTAGATTGCCGCCGAATCCAATTTTTTTCTTGGCCCGTTCTGGAAAAAAAATATAGGGGTGCGATCTTTTATCGAAATCACCACGAACCAAGGTCTTATCGGGAAGATTTTTTATCGATTCATAAATAATTGCTGCATTTTTCAGACTCTTGGTAGGGCTAAGTCTGGCGCGTGGCGCTCCCTGATGAGGAAAATAGTCAGCTACAGGCTGAAGCGTTCTGGGTGAAGGTATCGGCTTACTCATAGGTATTCCTCTCTATCTGTTTATCTGTTGAACATTAAGCTTTTTGCAATTCAAAATTTATCGCATGCGTTAAATCTTCCATGTCACTCTCAATGACCGGCTGATTCACCAACTGAGAAAACCGCGCAGCAAAACGCAGATAGTCTGCAATCTCTGCCTGCAGCATCTCAAGCGACTTGGTTCCTGAGTCAAGCTCTCCCATCAGGATCACGTCATCTTCAGGTGAGCTGAGCCCCAGCTTCAGATTGAACTCACCTTGTAGTAATACGTTCATCGTTAATAGTTTTTCAAACACGCTTTCTCGATGAGCGCCATTTGGTTTGCCTATCGCACAGCAGAGCAAGGCTCTTGCAGAATTTTCTTGCCAGCTGAGTTGTATCGATGGACCGGCATCGAAGCTGATTTGCCAGCTATCCGAATCTTCTTCAACGATGCTTGAAATTTCAGGAAGACTAGGGCCGAGCTGTCGAATCAGATGCTGTAAGTCGGATAGTTGAAATGTCATTCAGGGCTCCTTCATATCAAATGATGTGAAGCGCATGAAGCACCGATGAATAGTTCAGTGATCACAAGCGACGATGCTCGTGTGTAGCAAGATGCTGAGACGAGTTCCTTCTTTCGCAGAGGTCTATGCGAAAAAATAAAACACAGAGAGAGGAAATGCGCGCTTAAAAAATAGGGATAAATTCAAATCGATGAAGATCAATTCATCAATATGGAAAATGAATCCGATTAAATACGCGCGCGAATTTTGATAATCAAATGAAGTAGCCGATTATCAAAACATTTTAGAAAATTCTAAAGCAGCCAAACGAGGATCATTTGCCGCATACACGCTACTGATCGCGGCCACCATATGTGCGCCGTGAGCAATCAACTCGCGACTGTTTTCTGCTGTCATACCGCCGATCACACACAACGGAACCTTCAATTCTTCGAGCGCTCTGTTAATGATGTCAGGCTTTGTTGTCACCGCATATTTCTTGACGCGCGAAGGATAAAATCCGCCAAAGGCAACATAGCTCGCTCCCGAAGCTTGTGCATCACGCGCCAACTGCAAATCACCATAGCAGGAAGCGCCGACGATTTTGGACACACCCAGTCGTGCGCGCATACTCGCCACCGAGGCATCGGTTCCGCCTACATGAATGCCATCGGCATCGATGGACTCACATAGTTCAAGATGGTCATTAATAATCAGTGGCACATTAAAGCGGCGGCATAATATTAATAAGGCCGCGGCCTGCTCGCTTCGCAAGTCTGGGCTGGCCGTCTTATGGCGGTATTGCAGCAAACTGGCGCCGCCGCGTATACCTTGTTCGCTGACTGCGAGCAATCGTTCGGTGTCATCCCAATCGGGTGTCACCAGATACAGACCTTTCATGACATCTCCTTCAAGCGATACGGTATCTGTTGACCATGCGCGATGGTATATGCGTGGGTAAGGCTATGCTGAGTGTAGTTTTGTGCGACATCCAGTGCGACCTCCATCGCAACACCTTGCGCCAACCGCGCAGCAATCGCAGCAGCCAGCGTACAGCCTGAGCCGTGATAGTCACCCGACAAACGTGGCCAGCGCCACTCGCGCCTGTGGTCGGCATGAAACCAGGTATTGATAATCTCATCGCCTTCGCCATGCCCGCCTTTGATCATCACATGCGGTGAATCATGCAGTAATGCCTGCGCCTGTAATGCCAGCTCATCAACGCCATTACACAAGGCACGCGCCTCGGGCAAATTCGGCAGGATGAGGGTAGCAAGGCGGCGCACTGGCGCGATCGCCTGTACAGCATCGCCCTGAGTCAGCACATCACCATGTCCGCTCGCTAACACCGGATCGAGTACCACGGGCAATGTGGGATTGACTGCCCTGAGTCGCAGGATGACATCAGCAATCGCCTGCGCGTTTGCCAGACTACCGACGATACCGATCTTAATCGCATCAATCTCCGTACCATGTGCCACCAGCGCATGCGCCTGTTCAGTCAACACAGATGCATCCACCGGATAGACGGCATGCACATGCTGATTATCTTGCACCGTCAGTGCGGTGATGATTGGCAGGGTATGCGCGCCCGCATCACTGATGGCCTGTATGTCAGCTTGTATGCCGGCACCGCCACTGGGGTCGAGTCCGGCAAATACGAGCACGCAAGCTTTCTTCATGCAATACGGCCTGCCATCGGTGAGGAAGGTGATGCGGCAAATTTGCGGGGAATGCGGCCGGCAAGGAAAGCTTCACGCCCCGCTTCGACTGCGAGTTTCATGGCGCGCGCCATACGTATCGGATCCTGCGCACCGGCAATCGCGGTATTCATGAGCACGCCATCACAGCCCAGTTCCATCGCAATCGCTGCATCTGAGGCCGTACCGACACCGGCATCGACCAGCACAGGCACTCTGGCTTGCTCAATAATCAAAGAGAGATTCCATGGGTTCAGAATGCCCATGCCCGAGCCTATCAGTGAAGCCAGTGGCATCACGGCGCAACAGCCTATTTCCTCAAGCATTTTTGCCTGTATAGGATCATCGCTGCAGTAGACCATGACATCGAAACCATCTTTGACCAGCGTCTCTGCCGCCTTCAGGGTTTCAGGCATATTCGGGAACAGCGTTTTTTCATCGCCCAGCACTTCCAGTTTGACCAGCTTGTGACCATTCAGCAGTTCACGCGCCAGTTGCAAGGTGTAGACCGCATCCTTGGCGTTATAGCAGCCTGCTGTATTCGGAAGTATGGTGTATTGACTAGGCGGCACGGCATCTAGCAGATTGGGTGCGTTCGGATCTTGTCCTATGTTCACCCGGCGTATTGCTACGGTGATGATGTCAGCACCCGATGCTTCGGTTGCACGGCGTGTCTCATCCAGATCTTTGTATTTGCCACTACCGACCAGCAAGCGCGAGCGATAGGTCTTGCCGGCGATGGTCAGTCCGGATTGTTGTGAGTCGTTCGTCTTCATAGAACATCCTTGGTTGCATTCACATGGTGGTAGCGCGCAAGCAGCGACTTATGAAACAGTGACTATCCATCAGTTGAAGCTAGGTCCCTGTAAAACACTGGCCTGCAAATCGGCAGAACTTGAGCCTGAAGCTGCATTTGCAGTTGCTATTGCAATTGCAGTTGAACTGCAGCTTCAGCCGCCACCAATCGCGCGCACAATATCAACCTTGTCACTACTGAGCAGCAAACGCTCGCGCCAGCGGGCACGTGGCACCACTTCCCGATTAATCGCCACGGCCAGCGCCTGATTGCTCAGAGCCAGCGTGTCGATTAAATCCTGTACCGACTGCCCCTGCTGAACTTCACGCGGCTGGCCATTCAGATCAATAAGAAGCATCGCTGTCTTACTGCTTGCGATAAATTTCAGCGCCGTTTTTCACAAACTCCACGGCTTTGACTTCCATGCCTTTTTTCAGAGCTTCGATTTCACTGATGCCCTGTTTTTCTGCATAGTCGCGCACTTCCTGCGTAATTTTCATGGAACAAAAATGCGGACCGCACATGGAGCAGAAGTGGGCAACCTTGGCTGAATCTTTAGGCAGGGTCTCATCATGGAATTCACGTGCCTTGTCGGGATCGAGACCAATGTTGAACTGGTCTTCCCAGCGGAATTCAAAACGTGCTTTTGAGAGCGCGTTATCACGCACCTGAGCACCGGGGTGACCCTTGGCCAGATCCGCAGCATGCGCCGCAATCTTGTAGGTGATGATGCCGTCTTTCACATCCGTCTTGTTCGGCAGACCCAGATGTTCTTTCGGCGTGACGTAACACAGCATGGCACAGCCATACCAGCCTATCTGTGCAGCACCTATGCCTGAGGTGATGTGATCATAGCCGGGTGCAATGTCGGTGGTCAGCGGGCCCAGCGTATAGAACGGCGCTTCATGGCACTGCTCCAGCTGCAGATCCATATTTTCTTTGATCATCTGCATAGGCACATGGCCCGGGCCTTCGATCATGACCTGCACATCATGCTTCCATGCGATCTGTGTCAGTTCACCCAGCGTCTTGAGTTCACCCAGCTGTGCTTCATCGTTCGCATCATAGATGGAGCCTGGACGCAGACCATCACCCAGCGAGAAGGACACATCATAGGCTTTCATGATGTCGCAGATGTCTTCGAAATGCTCATACAAGAAAGATTCTTTGTGATGCGCCAGACACCACTTGGCCATGATGGAGCCACCGCGCGAGACGATGCCTGTCATGCGTTTCGCGGTCAGGGGCACATAGCGCAGCAGTACGCCGGCATGAATCGTGAAGTAATCCACGCCTTGCTCGGCCTGCTCGATCAGTGTGTCGCGGAAAATTTCCCAGGTCAGATCTTCTGCCTTGCCATTCACTTTTTCCAGTGCCTGATAAATCGGCACTGTACCGATAGGCACGGGTGAATTGCGAATGATCCATTCGCGGGTTTCATGAATGTGCTTGCCGGTGGACAGATCCATCACGGTGTCGCCGCCCCAGCGTATCGACCAGGTCATTTTTTCCACTTCTTCACCTATCGAAGAAGTAACCGCAGAATTACCGATATTGGCATTGATCTTCACCAGAAAATTACGGCCAATGATCATGGGCTCGGATTCCGGATGATTGATATTGGCCGGAATGATCGCGCGACCCCGCGCGATTTCGCTGCGCACAAACTCAGGCGTGATTTCAGCAGGTATGGCTGCGCCATAGGACTGGCCCGGATGCTGACGACCCATCATCTCTGCCAGCTTTTCTCCCTTAGGGCCGGAAATCTTCAGGCTTTCTATATATTCTTTGCGGCGCAGATTCTCGCGTATCGCAATGTATTCCATCTCGGGTGTGATGATGCCCTGACGAGCGTAATGCATCTGCGTCACATTCTTGCCAGCGATGGCGCGACGCGGCTTGCGATGCAGATTGAAACGCAGCTCAGCCAGTTGAGGATCACTCAGGCGTTCTATGCCATACAGTGAGCTGGGACCGGCCAGCTCCTCGGTGTCATTGCGCTCGGCGATCCATGCGGCACGCACAGGCGCTAGTCCTGAACGTATATCTATTTTTATTTGCGGGTCGGTGTAGGGGCCGGAGGTGTCATAGACCGTCACAGGCGGATTTTTTTCGGCGCCAAACGATGCTGCTGTATCGCTTTGCGAGATTTCGCGCATAGGAACCAGCATGTCAGGACGCGAGCCCTGCACATAAATCTTGCGTGAATTTGGCAGTGGCTGGACTGCGGCTTCATCCACGGTGGCGGTGGCGGCGAGGAATTGCGGGTTGGCGTTCATGGGCTTCCTTGGCTCAAAAAGCGCGGAAAGCATGGAACGCAATAGGCGATTCCTGCGTGCTTCCCTACGCTGGCATTATCCAGATCAGGTTCTTCGGGTCATCCGCTTTAGCGGAACTCTCAGGCCGTTCTAACGACCTCCCCATTTTTGGAACGGGTCTATATAACCAGAACAGGTCGTTCCTCGCAATACTTTTAAAGGACAACGGTTATGGTATAATTCCCGCCTATGTCGCGTCCAGAAAAGCTGTGTTGAACTAGCGGGTGAAAGTCCCGTTCCGGTAAAAGCCAAGG
>CAIQLE010000062.1 GCA_903872555.1 uncultured bacterium | reverse complement strand
ATGCTTGACCAAGAAGGGGTGGGTGTACTCTGGATTAGCTTGTGCCAGATGTGCCGAAACCGTGCGGATCTTTTCGCTATATGGACGGGCGGCACGCATCCTTTCCTGCGCTTTGCGCATTTTGGACGCGGCGACCATTTCCATCGCCTTGGTGATCTTCTTCGTATTTTCTACGCTCTTGATCTTCCCGCGTATCTCTTTACCTACAGCCATGCGAATACTCCTCTAGCCTGGGTTGAGATCAGAACGATTTCTTGAAGTTTTCGATCGCTGCCGCCAGTTCAGCCTCGTCTTCTTTCGAGAGCTGCTTGGTGTCTTCGACGCGCTTCAACAGAGCGGCACTGCCGGCCTGCAGGAACTTGTGCAGATCATGCTCAAAGCCGAGCACATCTTTGACTTCGATATCGTCGAGGTAACCTTTGTTGACTGCGAACAGGCTGACTGCCATCAGAGACACTGACAGTGGCGCGTATTGCGACTGCTTGAGCAGCTCAGTGACACGAGCACCGCGGTCCAGCTGCTTGCGGGTTGCCTCGTCCAGATCGGAAGCAAACTGTGCAAACGCTGCCAGCTCACGATACTGCGCGAGGTCGGTACGGATACCACCGGAGAGCGACTTGATAACTTTGGTCTGAGCAGCACCACCAACGCGCGACACCGAAATACCCGCGTTAATCGCAGGACGAACGCCAGCGTTGAACAGCGAAGTTTCAAGGAAGATCTGACCGTCAGTAATCGAAATCACGTTGGTAGGAACGAATGCGGACACGTCGCCTGCCTGTGTTTCAATAATTGGCAAAGCTGTCAGTGAACCTGTCTTACCTTTGACTGCGCCGTTGGTGAACGCTTCAACGTAATCAGGGTTAACACGTGCTGCACGCTCGAGCAGACGCGAGTGGAGATAGAACACGTCGCCAGGGAAAGCTTCGCGGCCTGGAGGACGGCGCAGCAGCAGGGACACCTGACGATAGGCAACCGCCTGTTTGGAAAGATCATCATAGATGATCAGTGCATCTTCGCCGCGGTCACGGAAGTATTCACCCATGGCGCAACCGGAGTAGGCCGACACGTATTGCATCGCTGCCGACTCAGAAGCCGACGCTGCAACGACGATGGTGTAATCGAGTGCACCGTGTTCGTCGAGTGCACGCACAACGTTCTTGATCGATGAGGCTTTCTGACCGATCGCGACATAGATACAGGTTACGCCCTGACCTTTTTGATTGATGATGGTGTCGATCGCTACCGCAGTCTTACCTGTCTGACGGTCACCAATGATCAGTTCGCGCTGACCGCGACCGATAGGCACCATCGCATCGATGGACTTCAGACCGGTTTGCAGTGGCTGCGAAACAGATTGGCGCGCAATAACGCCAGGCGCGATCTTTTCGAT
Organism: uncultured bacterium; assembly: GCA_903872555.1. Taxonomy (GTDB): domain Bacteria; phylum Pseudomonadota; class Gammaproteobacteria; order Burkholderiales; family Burkholderiaceae_D; genus Pernthalerella. The sequence continues at coordinate 9,890 of CAIQLE010000062.1, read as the reverse complement.
AGGCGCTTGCAGTTTTGCGTTGATTGGACCTTTGCCGTCGATAGGCTGACCCAGTGCGTTAACAACGCGACCGCGCAGCTCAGGACCGATAGGCACTTCAAGAATGCGGCCCGTGCATTTGACGGTGTCGCCTTCAGAGATATGTTCGTAAGCACCCAGAATAACGGCACCTACAGAGTCGCGCTCGAGATTCAGCGCCAGGCCAAATGTATTGCCCGGGAATTCAAGCATCTCGCCCTGCATCGCGTCGGACAGACCGTGGATGCGGCAGATACCGTCGGTCACGGAGATCACGGTGCCTTGGTTGCGGACTTCAGCGCCAGCGCCGATACCCTGGATCCGGCTCTTGATCAGCTCGCTGATTTCAGACGGGTTGAGTTGCATGTTAGCTCCTTGGTTGAGACCGGCGTTTTGGCCTGTCTCGCAATGTCAAAATATGTTGAGCGCTGATCAGGCCGCCAGTACGGTCTGCATGTTCTGCAGTCGCGCACTTACGGAGGTATCGAGCACTTCGTCGCCCACGGTAACGCGTACGCCACCGATCAGACGCTGGTCTACGGTTACGCTCGCAAGCAACTTGCGACCGAACTTTTTTTCCAGTGCGGCGACGAGTTCCGCGACTTGTGATTCACTCATGGGGAACGCGCTGACGATGTCTGCATCCGCTGTACTCTCATGAGCATTTTTCAGCTCACGGAATTGATGTTCAATTTCGGACAGCAGCATCAGCCGGCCGTTATCTATCAGCAGACCGACAAAATTCGTCGCTTCCTCGTCCATGCTGCCTTTAAGCGCAGCCTGAAAAATCTCGGCGACGACGGTGCGCGGTATGCGCGGATCCGTCGACATCGATTTGAACTCGGGGACAGCGACAACTTGTGCCAGTTCAGACAGGCGTTCAGCCCAGGCGTTCAGTCGGCCCGGCAACGCGACGCGAAACAATGCTTCGGCGTAGGGACGTGCAATCGTTGCGTGTTCTGCCATGATTACAGCTCGGCTTTCAATTGGTTCAGAAGGTCGGCATGTGCATGCGCATCGACTTCGCGCTTGAGGATCTGCTCTGCACCCTTGACTGCCAGCGTAGCGACGTCGTTGCGCAGATGATCACGCAAGCGTATCGATTCTGCAGCAGCTTCATGACGAGCAGCCTCGATGATGCCTGCAGCTTCTTCCACTGCGTGCTTCTTCGCTTCTTCGATGATTTCAGAGGCACGGCGCTCGGAGTCGACGATACGCTTTTGCGTTTCTTCGTGTGCCTGCGCCAGCTCAACTTGCACACGCTTCTCGGCGACGGCCAGTTCATGGCGTCCACGATCGGCGGCAGCCAAGCCTTCCGAGATTCTCTTTGCGCGCTCGTCGAGCACCTTCATCAGCGGCGGCCACACAAACTTCATGGTGAACATCGCGAGGATGAAGAAGACAACGAACTGCGCAAACAATGTTGCGTTCAGGTTCACGGTAATTTCCTTCTCAAATTAACAGACGCCGGGGCTATCCCCGGCACGATGAGAATGTTGTATTAACCAGCGAACGGGTTTGCAAACGCAAACATCATCGCGATACCAACACCGATCAGGAATGCAGCGTCGATCAGGCCGGCCAGCAGGAACATTTTAGTCTGCAGGCTGTTCATCAGTTCTGGCTGGCGAGCCGAAGCTTCGATGAATTTGCCACCCATGATGCCGATACCGATACATGCACCAATAGCGCCCAGACCGATGATCAAACCGCAAGCCAGTGCAACAAAAGCGACGTTAGTCATGAAAACTCCTTACTTAGATAGTCAAAGTCAAAAAATACAAAAACCCGGATACTGCAAAAAACTTTTAATGCCCTTCGTGTGCCTGACCGATGTACACCAGCGTCAGCATCATGAAGATGAATGCCTGCAACAATACGATCATGATGTGGAAGATGGCCCAGATGGAGCCAGCCACCACGTGCATGCCAAAGCCCCACCAAGTGGCCGTCGAACCGAGCAATGCGATCAGCAGAAAAACCAGCTCACCTGCATACATATTGCCGAACAGTCGCATGCCCAGTGAGACCGTCTTTGCGACGAACTCAATAATGTTCAGGCCCAGATTTGCCAGCCACAGCGCAGGGTGCGAACCAAAGGGAGCACAAAACAATTCGTGAACAAATCCGCCTATGCCTTTGACCTTGATGTTGTAGTACAACATCAGCGCGAAGACGCCGATGGCCATACCTAGCGTGCCATTGAGGTCAGCAGTAGGTACAACGCGGAAGTGGGTTTCTATACCAAACAAACCAAAGATCGCGGAGAACAGATCGACGGGAAGAAAGTCCATCGAGTTCATCAGTGCGACCCAGACGAAAACGGTCAGCGCGAGCGGTGCAATGAAACTACGGTCACCATGAACAATGCTCTTGGCCTGTTCATTGACCATCTCAAAAACCATTTCCACAAAAGCCTGGAAACGGCCAGGAACACCTGATGTTGCATGCTGTGCTGCGCGCACCATAAAGAACAGACCGACTACGCCCATCAGCACCGACCAAAACACCGTATCGATGTTAAGGATGCTGAAGTCGATAATCTTGTCCTGATGCTTAGTGGAGAGGTGGCCTAGGTGATGAACTATGTACTCAGAGGCGGTTGGCGCATGCGTTGCGCCCTCTGCTGCCAATTCAGCTGCCATGTCAGTGCCTAACTAATAAGATGATGTAACTCTTCAACGCAACTATGAAAGCAGCGATTAACGCCAGCCAATTCAAGTCACGATACCACCAGACGACTGCTGCAAGTAAAGCGATCGTCATCGTTATCTTTGTGAACTCGCCGAAAAAAAATGTCATCGGGCTGAGAGTTCCCGGCTTAAGTGCGGCGATATAAAGCCGCAGTGCAAATAAGCCGTTGGGCACCACACAACACAATCCTCCGAACAGCGCTGAAACAAAAGCATGCTGTCCGCCTATCAGGCCGGCGACCATGGCTGTCACCATCGTCATTACAAGCTGGGTCAGTACCAGGCGCAGCATGGCAGTGATTCAGTTAAACCGGGAAAACCTGCACGACACTCCCGAACTCGTCCAATGAGTGTCATCGAATAGATTGCATTGCGCGAAACCGCGTGATTATAAGGGGGGCTCATTGCTTGCGTCAAATATTTGCCCGTAGGAAAAGCAGGTTTTAGGGTTTTCATTTTGTTATTTTTTGCAAATAACGAATAACTTAGTTGGCTCTCAGCTTTGCAATCACCCCATCTAACTGATCAAGATCGGCAAAAGCAATCACCAGCTCTCCCTTGTTGCGTGCACCGAGCTTGATACTTACCGAAGTGGCAAGTGCATCTGAAAGTTCTTCTTCCAGCATCTTGATGTCGCGCGACTTCGCTTTGCCCCCGCCAGATTTAGGCTGATCCTGCCCGGTGGTACTGCGCACCACCAGCTTTTCGGTTTCGCGCACGGACAGTCGTTTGGCAATGATCTGATTGGCGAGCGTAATCTGCGTTGCCGAATCCACTGCCAGCAAAGCGCGCGCATGTCCCATGTCGATATCACCTGCCATCAGCATGGCTTGCACAGGCTTGGCCAAATTCAGGAGTCGCAATAAATTTGATACCGCGCTGCGTGAGCGACCGACCGAGCCCGCCGCTTGTTCATGGGTGAAGCTAAATTCTTCTATCAGTCTTTGTATGCCTTGCGCCTCTTCCAAAGGATTGAGATCTTCGCGCTGCATGTTCTCAATCAGGGCCATGGCGGCGGCACCCTTGTCATCGACCTCGCGCACCAGTACCGGCACATCGGTTAGCCCTGCCAGTTGCGCAGCGCGGAACCTGCGCTCGCCCGCAATGATTTCGTGAGTCACGCCACTTTTGCCATGCTCAATGGGTCGCACCAGAATCGCTTGCAGTAAACCTTGTGCACGTATCGAATCAGCCAGTTCATTCAGGGCACCTTCGTCCATACGCGTACGCGGTTGATACTTACCCGCCTGAAGCGCTGTTACCGGCATCGTAGCCGACGCATTGCTTGCAGCTGTAGCCTCGGGCGTGAAATCAGATGAACCGCCCAACAGTGCTTCCAGTCCCCGGCCCAGGCCTTTGGGTTTTTTCGTAACCATGTGCTCTTACTTTCAATTCGTTAAGTCGATGCGTCTTTGTTTGTTGCGACTTTCAATCTTTATGTCGCTACGTATTACGCCTCATGTATTCCGTTACTGCGTTACTGCTTTGCTGCGTTTTGATTGCCGCGTCATTCACGCATTAAGTTTTTACGATGCGGGCCAGCAGTTCTTTACCAAATTCGACATAAGCTTGTGCGCCCTTAGCTGCCGGATCAAAGATCACGCCGGGTATGCCATACGATGGGGCTTCAGCCAGACGCACATTGCGCGGAATAATTGTTTTGAATACCTTGTCACCAAAATGCTTTTCCAGTTGCGATGAAACCTGCTGCGACAGCATCATGCGCGGGTCAAACATCACGCGCAACAGTCCGATCACTTTCAGCTCCGGATTCATCTTTGCATGCACAATTTTGATGGTGTTTACCAAGTCTGATAAACCTTCTAGTGCGTAGTACTCACACTGCATGGGAATGATCACCCCGTGCGCAGCGCACAGGCCGTTCAGGGTCAGCATAGACAGCGCCGGCGGGCAATCTATCAGGATGAAATCATAGTTGTCTATGACGCTCACCAGTGCCTGCTTGAGGCGCATCTCACGCTGTTCCAGTTCGACCATTTCTACTTCTGCACCGGCCAGATCGCGATTCGATGGCAGCACATCAAAATGGCCTGTTTCTGAGGTGATCGTTGCTGCCTTCACATCGCCCATTCCTAGCAGTACCTGATATACCGAACTCTCAAGTTCCGCCTTGTTGATGCCCGCACCCATGGTTGCATTACCTTGTGGGTCGAGATCGATTAGCAAAACTCTTTGCTTAAGATTGGCTAAACCAGCCGCCAGATTGACGGCCGTGGTCGTCTTGCCGACGCCGCCTTTTTGGTTAGCAATGCAAAAAATTTTAGCCATGGTGTCTTTCTGTTCCTGATTCAGAAATGTGAAAACTGCTGCCCGCTTAGTTTTTTCTAATTTTTTCTATATGCACAAGATGCCGCTCTGCTTCCATTCCCGGCACCGTCAATGCGTCTATTTTTTTTATGCACCAGCCCTCAGGCATCGTTTCTTTTTCCATAGTCCGGGCCTGACCCTTGAGTGCAATCATTTCACCCGGGTCTGCCAATAAATGCCCTGACCATTGGATGAAGTCTCCCAGCTCAGCAAAGGCCCGTGAAGTGATCACATCGTATTTTTCAGGTGACTGAAATTGCTCTACCCGGCCCGTGTGCACCTTCACATTCGTCAAACCCAACTCTGCTTTGGCCTGTGTCAGAAAAGCGGTTTTCTTGTGCACCGTGTCTATCATGTCGATACGCATTTCTGGCGCGGCATGCAAGGCCCAGATCGCTAACACAACACCCGGCAGGCCTCCGCCCGAGCCCACATCGAGTACGCGCCTGGCATGGGTAAATGCCGGCAGCGCCGCCATGCAATCCAGCACATGCTGCGTCAGCATCTGCTTCGGGTCACGCACGGCTGTCAGGTTATAAACGCCATTCCACTTTTGCAGCAGCGCCAGATAATCGAGTAATTTTTCCAGCGACTCATCCGGCAGCGACAGCTGCAACTGATCCGCGCCAGCTTTCAAGGCTTCAAGCAGCGGAGCTCTCTCAAAAATCGACATTCAGGCTGCGCCCTCTTCACTGCTTGCAGCAAAATGCTTGAAGCCGCCCTTCTTCAGATGAACCAGCAACAGGGAAATCGCCGCCGGCGTCACACCCGCAATGCGCGATGCCTGACCCAGTGTTTCTGGCTTGTGCTTGGTCAGCTTTTGTCTGACTTCTATCGATAAGGCATGCACGCTCATGTAATCCAAATCCGCCGGAAGCTTCAGATTCTCAAAATGCTCATGGCGCTCGACTTCCTTGGCCTGTCGGTCGATATAGCCCGAATATTTAATCTGTATTTCTACCTGCTCAGCCACTGTGGGATCAAGCTCGGGATTGTCGAAACGGCGTCCATCATTCGCTTGCAAGCTCATCAGTCCAGCATACGTAACATTCGGGCGGCGCAGTAAGTCTGTGAGTGCATACTCTCGCTCTATGCCTTTGCCTAGAACGCGCTCAGCCTCCGCTTGGGCAATGATGCGCGGGCTGACCCAGGTCGATCTGAGGCGCTCAAGCTCCTTGGCTATGGCTTCCCGACGCCGCTCAAAAGCAGCCCACTGCACATCGCCCACACAACCCAATTGACGACCCAGCTCGGTCAGGCGCAAATCCGCATTATCTTCACGCAAACTGAGCCGATACTCGGCGCGACTGGTAAACATGCGATAAGGCTCTTGCACGCCCTGAGTCACCAGATCATCCACCAACACGCCGAGGTAGGCTTCGTCGCGACCCGGGGTCCACGCTTCGCGCCCCTTGGTCTGAAGTGCCGCATTCAGTCCGGCCAGCATGCCCTGGGCGGCGGCCTCTTCATAGCCCGTGGTGCCATTGATCTGACCAGCGAAAAACAAGCCCTGAATGGCCTTGGTTTCCAGCGAAGCCTTGAGGCCGCGCGGGTCAAAATAATCATATTCAATCGCATAGCCCGGCCGCAGGATGTGGGCATTTTCGAGTCCGCGCATGGAGCGAACCAGCGCCAGCTGCACATCAAAAGGCAAGCTGGTCGAGATACCGTTGGGGTAAAACTCGTGGGTGGCCAGGCCCTCGGGCTCAAGGTAAATCTGATGCGTATCCTTGTCGGCAAAACGATGAATTTTGTCTTCAATAGAGGGGCAATAACGCGGCCCCACTCCCTCGATAACGCCGGTAAACATGGGGCTGCGATCAAGTGCGCCACGGATCAGATCATGCGTCTGCGTATTGGTGTGGGTGATCCAGCATGGCACTTGCCGGGGATGCATGGCCGCCGACCCCATGACAGAAAACACGGGCACAGGATTGCTGTCGCCCGGCTGCTCAGCCAACACTGAAAAATCGATGCTGCGTCCGTCTATGCGTGGCGGCGTACCGGTTTTCAGGCGCCCCTGCGGTAACTTCAGCTCTTTCAGGCGCGCCGACAAAGAAATGGCCGGCGGATCCCCCGCCCTGCCCGCCGAATAATTATTCAATCCCACGTGAATCTTGCCGTCAAGGAAGGTTCCGGCGGTCAACACCACCGCACGGGAGCGAAAACGTATGCCCACCTGAGTCACGGCGCCCACTACACGCTCACCCTCAACCATCAAATCATCCACCGCCTGCTGGAAAAGCCAGAGATTTGGCTGATTTTCCAGCCTTGATCGAATAGCTTGCTTGTAAAGAAGACGGTCCGCCTGAGCACGCGTAGCGCGCACGGCCGGACCCTTAGAAGAATTTAAGATACGAAACTGTATGCCCGCCTCATCGGTAGCTATAGCCATTGCACCACCCATGGCATCGACCTCGCGAACCAAATGGCCCTTGCCTATGCCGCCAATCGAGGGATTGCAAGACATCTGGCCCAGAGTCTCAATGTTATGCGTCAGCAGCAGGGTCTTTTGTCCCGTGCGCGCCGCGGCCAAGGCGGCCTCAGTACCGGCGTGACCGCCGCCAACAACAATGACATCAAATTCGGTGGGGTAATCCATGGGAATGCAGCAGACCAGAGGCAAAGCAGAGGCTGGATTATAAGGGCATTTGACCCCAAGGTTCCACGTGAAACAACACAGACACCATGATTTTCAGTGTTTCACGTGGAACAATGAAGAGTCAGGTCAGGCCATTCAAAAAAAGGCATCCGCTGCAGTCTTCATGATCAACAGCCCAACTACCAGCAAGAACAAAAGCCGCACATATCTGGCGCCGCCGCGAACAGCGAGGCGCGTCCCGACAATTGAGCCGAGCACATTACAGGCCGCCATTAATAAACCCAAAGGCCAAAGTACATGGCCAGCCCAGGCAAACAAGGCTAGCGCAGATAAATTGCAAGCGACATTCACCACCTTCGATACGGCTGCAGCTGCAAGGAAGTCCTGGCCGAATACGCGCACAAACAGGAAGATGAGGAAGCTCCCCGTGCCAGGCCCGAAAAAGCCATCATAAAATCCTACGCCAGCGCCGACAAGCAAGGCCATGCGCGTTTTGAGGGGGCCATGAAATCGCTCTTCTCCTCGCTGACCAAAGTCCTTTTGGCGGGCGACATAGACAACCAGCAAAAGAAGGACAAAGGGCAAAGCCTTGCGCAAATAATCAACCGGCACCTGCGTGAGTGTCGAAGTGCCAAGCAAAGAAAAAACTAGTGCGGCCAAAGAGGCAGGAACAGCAAGACTCCAATCCATGGGTATGCGTCGTGCAAAACTGCGGGCCGCAAAAGCCGTACCCCAGATTGAGGCGAGTTTATTGGTACCAAACAAGGTGGCAGGCATAGCCAGAGGAAAGGCACTGAATAAGGCTGGCACTTGCACCAAGCCGCCGCCACCGACAGCGGCATCGATCAGGCCAGCCAGCAGCGCAGCCACAGCAAGCATCAGGTAATCATGCAGCAGAATTTCCATCAGCCAGGCATCCCGATAGCTTTCTTTATCGCCGTTGCTGTAGAGCTAGTTATCGCTTTAAGCGCAGCCATAATCATCACCATAACTGCGGACTTAGTTGCAGCCCAGATTGCAAATCAAAAGTAATTTGAAGTGAAACCCAAACAGACCAGCTCACGGATGTTAGTGAACACTATCGCGTTTGGCCTTTGTTTATAAAGGCATGGGGGCAGTAAGCAACTCGCAATAATTATTTGGGTCGATTATTCCGGATCATTTGGGCAGCCTTGTCAGCAATCATGATGATGGGAGAATTCGGATTGCCCGAGGTAATCGTGGGCATTACCGAGCCATCAACCACGCGCAGCCCGCTGACCCCGCGCACGCGCAACTCTGAATCAAGCACAGCCATCGCATCATCCGCCCTACCCATCTTACAAGTAGCAACGGGATGGAAAATCGTCGTACCTATATTGCCTGCGGCATGAGCCAGCTCCTGGTCCGAGTTAAACGACAGACCAGGTAAAAACTCTTCGGGTGCATAGCGTTGTAGTGCCGGCGCCTCAACAATGCGCCGGGTCAGGCGAATAGAGTCAGCGGCAACTTTTCTATCCACTTCTGTGCTGAGGTAATTCGGCGATATCTTAGGAGCTACACTGGCATCAGCCGAAGCGATACGAACATAGCCGCGCGACGTCGGCCGCAGGTTACAAACGCTGGCGGTGAAAGCTGGAAACGGATGCAAAGGTTCGCCGAACTTGTTCAGCGAGAGTGGCTGAACGTGATACTGAATATTCGCACTGGCCTGAGATGCATCGGACTTTGCAAATGCTCCCAGCTGTGAGGGTGCCATCGACATAGGGCCGCTACGGTTAAGCGCGTATTGCAGACCTATCTGCATCTTGCCCCACCAGCTATTGGCCATAGTGTTAAGCGTTTTTGCGCCGCGCACTTTGAACGCCATGCGCAGCTGCAAATGGTCTTGCAGATTTTCGCCCACACCAGCCAGATCGCACACCACAGGAATGCCAAGCTGCTGCAGCAAGTGTGCCGGACCAACACCAGACAGCTGAAGAATCTGAGGCGAACCTATCGCACCGGCTGAAAGCAAAGTTTCATGCTCAGCCTCAGCAAACCATTGCTGGCCGCCACCAACAAACTCCACGCCACGGCAGACCACGCCCTGATCGCTCTTTTCTAGTCTCAGCTTCTGCACATGACAGCCCGTCATGATATCCAAGTTGCCATGCCGGCCTTTTACGGAGCGCAAAAATGCTTTGGCCGTGTTCCATCGTATGCCACTCTTTTGGTTCACTTCGAAGTAGCTACAACCTTCGTTATCGCCGCGATTGAAATCATCTATT
>CAIQLE010000061.1 GCA_903872555.1 uncultured bacterium | reverse complement strand
GTTCAGTTCACCGAAAGAATAGCCCATAGTGCCAGACACAAAACGGTTGCGCTCGGTAGAGCCGGCAACACCGCCCAGCGCATACATCACGCTTCCGGTCACGCCCGCCAACATTTCCGAGGGCAGATAGTAGGCAACAGAATTCGGTATGAAGAAGCCGCCCGTTGAGCTTAAGCCAGGGTCAGCATCCGTGCCGCCGGGGTAGGCAGGCACCGTTGCGCCCAGCCCATTCAGTACTGTGCCATCACGATGCAGCAAAAGTGCAGGCACAGAAAAATTATTCCCTGCCAAAGCCAGCGTTGAATTATAGGCAGCGATGAATGGTGACAGATTTAGCCCTGCAGTGACACGTCCAAACCCACCGCTGACACCCACATTGGCCATACGACTGAAGACACCTGTGGTGCCGCCATTGGCGATAGCGCCATTAGCTGAGCTGAAGCCGCCTTCGAGCTGAAATTGAGCCTGCATGCCGCCGCCCAGATCTTCTGCGCCTTTCAATCCCCAGACTGAAGGTGTCCAGTTGCCTTCACCAAAACTATTCCGTCTCTCAGAGTTCGTGCCTATGCCACTGGCTGTAACTATTGATGCATCCACATTGCCGTACATAGTCAGACCTGTTTCTGCACATGCTGAACCGCTGGCAAGTAATGCAGGAATGGCCCACGCAAGAATTTTTTTACTCATCGAAGTCTCTCCACTGGTTGACAAACTTCGGACAAGTTTGCAGTGGCAAGGTTTGCGTGAAGCCTAGTCGATCAATCGAAATGCTGAGGTGGTTTGTGAGGACTCAATGGTGGCGTATACATTGCGATAACGAGAAGTAAAAAAGCCACCCCGAAGGGTGGCTTTTCATTGCTGTTGCGTTTAATGCTATCGGTACAAGACCGACAACCATTAGAACGATTTAGCGATACCAACAGCCACTGACGAACCGGAAACGGTACCAGAAGTGTTGGTGGAGCTGTATGTCAGATTGCCGCTATCGTTAGCTGCAACGCTGGTGTCCACGCTGAACTTGTTGTAGTTCATGTAAACATAAGTCGATTTCGACAGGTTGTACTGCAGCGAAGCTGAGTACATATTGCCCAGACCAGATGCTGCGTTTTTCACATAAGTCAGGCCACCAGCCAGCGCGCCAGTCAGAGGCATCGATGTGCCAATCATATAACCCTTGTTGCTAGTACCGTCATTGCTATTGTCAGCGTAGGCTGCATTTACGCGGATACCAGCGATTTCGGTGTTAGCTGACAAAACGGTGTTCTTGACGATTACAGTAGTAGCGCCAAGGTTAGTCATGTTCTGGTAAGCCAGATTCAGGTTGACACCTGCAATTGCTGTACCGATGTTGGCAGCAGTGTAAGTGTCACCTGCTGTGGTCGTTGTGCCAGCAACGGCAGTACGGGTCATTACATTCGCGGTCACGCCAGCGAAATTAGCCGAAACGTTCACTGCATCAGGAATGAAGAAGCCGCCAAGCGAAGAATTGGTGCCAGCCAGGTTGCCGCCGTTCAGAATGAACAGTGCAGGCACGAACACGCCATTGCCGCCGACGCCCGTTGCGCCGTTCAGTTCACCAGCGATGAATGGGGACGTTTGTAAACCCAGTGTCAGACCAAAGCTTTCATTGCTCAGGCCAACGTTTGCGGCACGATTGAAAATGGTAGTAGTGCCTGCCGCAGTGCCACCGTTGGCCAGTGCGCCAGAGGTAGCCGTGTAGCCGGTTTCCAGGTTGAACGAAGCCTTCAGGCCGCCCCCCAGATCTTCAGAACCTTTGAAGCCGAACAGGGAACCAGCGCTGTTACCTGCACCAGCCATCGATGTACCAGCATCAGTTTTGATAACGGATGCATCAACGGTACCGTAAACGGTTACGCCGTCAGCCATTGCTGCAGTCGAAGCTACCAGAGCCAGTGCTGCGAGAGCAACTTGAGTCTTTTTCATTTGTTTAATCTCCAAAAACTTGAAATCCATCAAGCAATTAGGAGGATTTTTTTTCATGCGCCACGCATACGGGAATAATCAGTGCGGCAGCGACTACAGATGAAAACTTTGATACTCAATGGCACGCCTGATTTTTCGATAAAGCCGGAAGCCACTTCGCTTTGCTTTTGCAAATAAGATTTACTCAGAAATGAGACTTTGATACAGAGAATATTATGCAAGCCCTGAATCCTGCGAATGACGATTCTTATGCATTAAGGCAAGCACGTTCACTTCCAGTGCTGTCATCTATGTCGGCAATCCATGGTTATCCGGGTAAGCTGAAAATTTATCGCATACGTGGCAGTCGCTTCTGGCAGGTGCGATGTTTTATGGAAGGAAAAATGTATGTGCGCAGTACCAAAGCATTGGAGAAGCGGCAGGCAACTGAAGTGGCCAAGCAGTTTTATGAAGGTCTCCTGATTCGTTTGCGGAGTAAAGGCGATAGTGAAGTGGCACTACTGGATCGCAGGCAGGTTAAAGAAACACCTCAGAAATATATGTTTAAAGCGATTGCGGACAAGGCTCTGGAAGGAGAGCGTAGTCGCATGATGCGTGGCGAGTTAACGCTGCAATCTTTCAATGCCTTGCGTAATCGACTGACGCGACAAATTTATCCTGCATTAGGGGAGCGTGATTTGCGCGCGCTGACATATGAGGACATATTACTGTTTGTCGATTCCAGGCGAGAGCAGCATGCCTCACCAATCACGATTTCTCAGTACTTGCAGTCAATACGTATGGTCTTTAAATATGCGCTGATGAATTCGATGCTGGATCATATTCCGCCTTTTCCCAAGATACGGCTGAGCTCACAGCCGCGTGGCGGATTTAATGTGCAAGAGTACAGAGCATTATTGCGGTCGGCAAAGCGATTAGCAAAACTTGATGAACATGCTAAGCCGGTGACGCATCGGAATCGGGCCGGAGGAATTTATGCCCGCTCAGCTGCTGTGCCTAATGAAATGGCCTGGGTGATTGGTTTTATGGTCAACAGTTTTTTACGGCCCACGGATTTGAAGTACATAAGCACAAGCATGTGGAAATCGTGCGCTCCCATCATTTATATCTGCGGCTGACGATACCTGAGACCAAACGGCATAAGGCCCAAATTGTGACCTTGCGTCCTGCTGTACGCATCTATCAAAGCCTGTTGAGGCGGGCTGAAATTCAGGGTTATGCTGGCCCGGATGATTATTTGTTTATGCCTCAGGTGGAAGACCGTGATTCAGCCTGCGTAGTCTTGTCGCAGAATTTTAATAAGATTCTGGCCGAGACGGGCCTAAAAACAGGAGAGCTGGGGCAGAAGCGCAGTTTGTACAGCCTGCGTCATACGGCGATTATGTTCCGGCTGTTATACGGCAAGGGGATTGATTTGCTGACACTGGCGCGTAATGCACGCACTTCGGTGCAGATGATAGAAGAGTTTTATGCGTCGAATCTGACGGCCGAAATGAATATCGGGCTATTGCAAAGCAAGCGTAGTTTGAAGCTGAGGCAGCTGGGACTGGATTTGGCCTGAGCCGGTTTGTGTCGTGCGCTTGGTTCTAGTGATTGCGATCGACGGCGAAATCTGCCAGTGCCATGAGCGCATCTTTGCAGGGACTTGCAGGCAGGCTTATTAAAGAGGCCTTGGCACGTTCGCTGGCCAGTTCTGCCTGTCTGCGCGTGTAGTCCAGAGCGCCAGAGGTGGTGATGGCGGCCAGTATTTCATCGAAATGCGCTTCATCGCCGGTTTCTATGCAGCTACGCACCAGTGCACGTTCTTTTTCACTGCCGTGTTGCATCAGGTAGATTAGTGGCAGGGTGGCTTTACCCTCACGCAGGTCGTCCCCCACATTCTTGCCTATGTCAGAAGCATTGCCAGAGTAATCCAGCACATCATCGATCAGCTGAAACGCTGTGCCGAGTGAGCGTCCGTATTCTGCTGATGAAGCAATGTCGGCTTCGGAGGCACCGGCCAGCAGGCTGCCGAGTTCGGTGCCGGCTTCGAAGAGTTTGGCGGTTTTGGAGCGTATGACTTGCAGGTAGCGCTCTTCGGTCACATCCGGGTCGTGCATATTCATCAGTTGCAGCACTTCGCCTTCGGCGATGACATTGGTGGCATCGGCTAGGATTTGCATGACGCGCATATTATTTACCGAGACCATCATCTGGAAGGCGCGTGAATACACGAAGTCGCCCACTAATACAGAAGCGGCATTGCCGAACAGAGCGTTGGCCGTTTTGCGGCCGCGGCGCAGGTCGGATTCATCGACCACATCATCATGCAGCAAGGTTGCGGTGTGTATGAATTCGATTACCGCTGCCAGCTGGTAATGCGCTTGACCCGTATAGCCCCAGGCCTTGGCCATCAGCAGCACCAGTGCGGGTCGTATCCGCTTACCCCCGGCGCTGATGATGTAATCAGCGATCTGGCTGACCAGTGGCACGTCGGAATGCAGTTGGGCGCGAATGGCTGCGTCCACGGCCTGCATGTCGGCGCTGATCAGGCTCAGGGGATGGTTTTGGGTGGCGGGTTGGGCGGCAGACACGGGTAAATGGTGGGGATAGGTCAAAGAAACCGATTATACGATGCAGGCATGCCACAGCCGAGCTGCCAAATTGGCAATAAGGTGGTTTGCCAGTAGTTCGTCCGCTAGTCTGGACGGCATGCTTTGGTTTTTGACCCGGATGCTAAGTCCATGTATAATTTGAGGTTTTCCCGAATTGGCAAGGCTTTTTAAGTCAGCTCGGTTAAAGCAGTAGGCCGGTTTTTTTTGCGCCGGTTGTTATCCCCAAACTCAATTGATGAGGTTCCCATGTACGCGGTCATAAAAACCGGCGGCAAACAATATAAAGTTGCTGCTGGTGAAAAACTTAAAGTAGAACAGATACCGGCAGACATAGGCTCCCAAATCACTCTGGATCAAGTGCTCGCAGTGGGCGCTGGTGAAACCATTAAATTTGGTGCGCCGCTGGTTCAAGGTGCCAAGGTGCTTGCTACGGTAGTGGCGCATGGTCGTCACGACAAGGTGAAAATTTTCAAGATGCGTCGACGCAAGCATTACCAAAAGCGTCAAGGCCATCGCCAGAATTACACCGAACTGCAAATCGTCTCGATCAACGGCTAAGCCGCTGATTGGAATTACCAGAATCAGGAGCATCTAAATGGCACACAAAAAAGGCGGCGGCACGACGCGCAACGGCCGTGACTCAGAATCGAAACGTCTGGGCGTAAAAGTTTACGGCGGTCAGGCTATCAATGCAGGCGGCATTATTGTTCGTCAGCGTGGTACTAAGTTGCACCCAGGCGAGAACGTCGGTATGGGCAAGGATCACACCTTGTTCGCACTGGTCGACGGCAAGGTGCAGTTCGCCATCAAGGGCGCACACAAGCGTCATATGGTATTGGTTGTTCCGGCCTGATAAGCTGAACGCAACCTGCATTAAGGCTCTACCGCAGGTAGAGCCTTTTTTTATCGTAGAAGCACAAAGCGTAAGCCTGTCATCGCGTTTTTTTGACAGAAATTTTCAGGGCAGTGAATCATGAAGTTCATCGACGAAGCAAAAATTGAAGTCGTAGCCGGCGATGGCGGCAATGGCGTTGCCTCGTTTTGCCGTGAAAAATTTCGTCCGTTTGGCGGGCCTGATGGTGGCGACGGCGGCAAGGGCGGCAG
>CAIQLE010000060.1 GCA_903872555.1 uncultured bacterium | reverse complement strand
GCGTCGTTGAGCTCGTGTATTGCCGGGAGATTGTCCCTGAGCGCTGACCGTTTCAGCGACCACCATCAGAAGACCGCGAGCAGCGTTAAACACTAATCGATAACAGCGCTGATTCATGCGAAGAACTCCTGATGAGGTGAGGTGCTTGCATTCAGTGTTTTAAAAACACGCTGAATGAATCATCAGAATTTTTAAGCAGGCGAGGCGAGACGGGAGATTTTTAGAACGCGAGACGAAACGATCACTATGAAAGTCGGAATGACTTTACGGATGTGTTGTTATTGAGTCAGTGCGAGAAAATTGGTGCGTTCGATGATGGCGATTGCTAGCCACTAATGATTACAACGGATGGGACGCCACAAAAAAATTGCCGGGGAATCCAGTGGCTTCCCCGGCAACAGCAGTACGTTTACTCCAGTCCTAGATTCAGGCTTAATTCAAAACTCAGTTTTATGCATAACTGCAGCGATCATTTTGTACCAGAGGGCTTGTCCTGATCAGGTGTCTGACGAGCCATGATTTCTTTCAGTTCGTCTTCACTGATGTATTCAAACAGCTTGACCACTTTCTTGATTTTGCTGGCGGCATTGCGTGCCACTTCGGCCGAAAGCTTACCCTCGCGCTGAGTGACGCGACCCATCAGGTATACAACGCCGCGATCAGTGTGAATCTTGTAAGCAGTGACGTAAAGGTCTTTGGTGTCAATGATGGCGGCTTTGACTTTACCTGTGATGAGCGCATCGCCTGAGCGCTCACTGACGGTAGAAACAGGAGCAACGACCAGATCATTTTCTATCGACTTCACGCCTTCAATGGTTGCAATCTGCTGCTGAACTTCAGACTTCATCCGGTCGTTCCTGACTTCACCCGTCAGCAGTACACGACGATTAAAACTGGTCACTGCCACCCGACCCTGATCACCCGTGATCTTGTCAGCCCGGCCTTCGCCCTTAATTTCTATCGTTGTGTCATCGGTCTGCGCACCCAATGAGCGCCTGTCTGCTGCTGCCATGGTACCCATGTATGTGCCGCCAACCATCAAGGGGAAACAGCCCTGTAAGCTGCCCGCCGCCATCACACAAAACGCGCCTATCGTCAGTGAACGACGCATGCCTGAAGAAAAATTTGTTTTCATTCTATGTCTCCCCCAAAAAGTGCCACATCAATGCCATCACACAGACTGTGAATAATCAGTAAATGAATTTCTTGTATGCGTACAGGTCGCTCATGCGGCACACAGATATGCACATCAACATCGGTCAGCATATTGGCCAGTGCGCCACCGCCATTGCCAGTGAGTGCAACAATACGCATGTCGCGTTCCAGAGCTGCATCGACAGCCGCCATCACATTGGCCGAATTGCCTGTGCTTGAGATGGCCAGCAGTACGTCGCCGGCCTGCCCAAAGGCCTGCACCTGCTTGGCAAAAATCTCGTTAAAATTATAATCATTCGCGATGCCCGTCAGAATGGCTGAATCTGATGACAGGGACATGACAGGCAGCGGCAGACGTTCCCGTTCAAAGCGGCCTATCAGTTCGGCCGCAAAACGCTGACAGTCTGCCGCCGAGCCGCCATTGCCGCAGGCGAGTATGCGATTGCCATTCGACAGCGCGGTAAACATCAGATCCACGGCCTGAACCACGGGTTGCGCCAGTAGGGTCGAGGCGTGAGCGATCAGCTCGGCGCTTTCGTTGAAATGTTCGATGATGCGTTGCTTACTCATAGTAGGTCGGATTATACGGGCTTGTTCCCCGATTAATTCACTACCCGCTGAGGATATGGCGCAGCCAATGTATATTTTCGCCTTCTATGCAGACGGCATCGAAGCGGCAGGCGGGCGTTGGCTTCAGACGCTGCAGGTAAACGGCGGCGGTATGCCATAGTCTGGCCTGCTTACGCAGCCCTACGCTGGCGGCTGCCCCGCCAAAAAGCTGGCTACTGCGCTGCCTGACCTCGACAAACACCAACACAGCTCCCTCGCGCATGATCAAATCGATCTCGCCGCGGCGGCAACGAAAATTGCGCTGCACTATGCTGAGGCCTTGTTGCAACAAAAATGCCAGCGCCTGATCCTCGGCGGCGCGGCCGCGATCTGTCGTGCTGAACCGGAGTTTCTTTTTTTGCGCTGTCATCTCAGGCACGGACAGTTTTGTACAATAGGGCATCGTGCTTTGCGCAACGGGCTTGTTTGCTCATGCCTGCCAGAATTTTCCTCATACCAGCCTCCATGGATTCATCCACTGCTTCATCTCTGACCAACACATTGCTCACGCTCGCCGAAGACTTGCAGAAGCAAGTCTTCCCTGCCGGCGCGCTGTATGTTGTGGCCACGCCGATAGGCAATCTGGCCGACATCAGTGTGCGCGCCCTGAAAGTCTTGGCGATGGCTGACGCTGTCGCTTGCGAGGATACGCGCAACACCGGGCAATTACTCAGCCGCTATGGCCTGTCTAAAGAATTATTCGCGGCTCATCAACACAACGAACGTGAAGTCGCACAAAAAATCGTTGAACGACTTAAATCGGGCGAACGTATTGCGTTGGTGTCGGATGCAGGCACGCCTGCTGTGTCTGATCCGGGTGCGCGTATCGTCGATGCGGTATTACAAGCTGAGCTGACGGTGATCCCGATTGCCGGTGCATCCGCTGCGATTGCTGCGCTTTCGAGTAGTGGGTTTTTGTCTGATCAGTTTCATTTCGTCGGCTTTCTGCCTTCGAAAGAAAAACAGCGCGGCACCGTACTCAGCAGCCTCATTACTTCCACTGCCACGCTGGTATTTTATGAAGCACCGCATAGGATTACCGAAACCATCGCAGCACTGGCGCGCGCCTTTGGTCCTGATCGCCGTTTGGTGCTGGCCAGAGAGTTATCCAAGTTGTTCGAACAGATACATCGCTGCCCTCTGTCAGAAGCAGAAGCATGGCTGGCAGCTGATGCGCACCGACAGCGCGGAGAATTTGTCTTGCTGGTAGAAGGCGCGAGCGCTGCACCCGCCGATGAACTTGAAGAAGCCAAACGCTTGCTTGAGATCTTGCTGGAGTCTTGTTCAGTGAGTCAGGCAGCGGCACTGGCGGCGCGCATCACAGGGCAAAAGAAAAATGCGCTGTATCAGCTGGCGCTGAGTATGTCGCAAGAAAACCTTTGAATTATTTCTGAACGATGCTGGTCTGTATCTGCGCTACCGACTTCAACTGACGCGCCGCTTCGCTTGCCACTTCACGGCTGGTATACGGACCGCTGTGCAATCGGTACAAGCCCTGGCTTTGCACTACAGCAGGCTGGGGCAAAGTTTGTGGCCAGCCATACAGTAGCCGCTCACGCATGGCCAGTGCATTTTGCTCTTGTGCATAGGCGCCGAACTGCAGAAAAAATCCACCACTGCCGGCAGCTACGGAAGGGCTACTACCCGAGGTAGCAAGCCGGGCCAGCGCATCATGATCCTGCTCTGCTGAGGCCATTCCGCTTTTGCTGCGCTTGGCTGACTGTATGCGTGCAATTTCTTCAGGCAGTAAACGTTCCACTTCTAACTCTGCGCTGCCGCCCTGTATATAGCCGAGCTTGAGTGCTGCGGTGTAAGAAAGGTCAATGATGCGTGTGGCAATGAAGGGGCCGCGGTCATTGATACGCACAATGACTTGTTTACCATTGCGTAAATTGGTCACGCGCGCATAGGAAGGAATCGGCAGCGTGGTGTGTGCCGCCGTCATTTTGTACATATCGTAGAGCTCGCCGGAAGCGGTGCGCTGTCCGTGAAATTTCTTGCCGTACCAGCTGCCTATGCCACGCTGCACAAAGGGGCGATTGTCTGTGATGGGTGTGTAAGTTTGCTCAAAAACCGTATAAGGCTTGCTGGGCCCTTTGGCAAAGGGTTCAACTTTAGGATCTGCATCAGGTATATCGAGCAAACCTTCAGGCTGTGCTTCGCCCGGGCCATCATCCTGATAATAGCCGCCCGGTTTTTTTACCGGCGCGCTGGCAGAGGCTGACGGGGTTGGAGGCGCAGGAGGCGTCGCTGCTTTTACCTTTGATCTGGAGCCTGCGTGCTCATCGGGTGCATGCAGATCAACCGTCGTGCAGGCATTCAGTGCAAACAGCCCCAGTACAGACAACACCCGCATCAGTGCTGCCGTACTGCGCACGCGGGATATCACACCTGACTCCGGCAATGCATCAGGTCTGCACCAGCTTGCGGTGCCGCTGTATGCTCATCAGCGTTCCTATGCCCAGACTCAGCGTCACAAAGGCAGTGCCCCCATAGCTGATAAAAGGCAAAGGCACGCCTACCACTGGCAAAATACCACTCACCATGCCCATGTTCACAAAGGCATAGGTAAAGATAGACAGCGTCAGTGCGCCGGCCAGCAGACGTGAAAATAAAGTCGGCGCATTGGCAGCGATAATTAAGCCGCGACCTATCAACAAGAGATACAGCACCAGCAGCACACCATTGCCCAGGAGGCCGAACTCTTCCGAGAAGACGGCGAATATAAAGTCAGTGGTACGTTCAGGAATAAATTCCAGATGGGCCTGTGAACCATTCATCCAGCCCTTACCTATCAGACCTCCGGAACCAATCGCTATGGTGGACTGGATAATGTGAAAGCCCTTGCCCAGTGGATCAGATGTGGGATCAATCAGAGTCATGACACGGTTGCGCTGGTAGTCATGCAACATAGACCAGACCAGTGGCAAGCTGGCCAGAGCTGACACACCCAGACCGATGATGAGCCGCCATGACAGACCGGCCAGAAAGATCACAAAAAATCCTGCCGACACCACCAGCATGGCCGTGCCCAGATCGGGCTGTCGCAGAATCAGGCCGACAGGTATCGCCGTCATCAGACCCGCGAGTCCAAAATCACGCCAGCGGATCATGCCTTCGCGCTTCTGGAAAAACCATGCCAGCGTCAGCGGCAGCGCCAGCTTCATAATTTCTGAAGGCTGAATGATGACGCCGATATTGATCCAGCGCCGCGCACCATTTTTAATCAGGCCAAACAGCGCCACACCAACCAGTAAGGCGACGCCCACTAAGTAAATGGGCAGGGCAAAGCGCATCAGTTTTTGCGGCGGAATCATGGCAGCCACCCACATCACCATAATTCCGACCGCGATATTCCTCAGATGACCTTCAAAACGCCCCGGGAAATCCATCGCCGCCGAAGAGACAGCGAGACATCCCAGCAGCAGAATGAGCCCGAGAATAATCGTCAGTGAACGATCGAAAATAAAGAAACGCCGGCGCAGCGATTCGATAAAGTAAGTGCGGCCGCCATCAGCAATCAATTCTCGCTCCTCGAAGTGGCATCAGGTACCGGCTTGGGTGTCACTATCGGCTTGCTGACAGCTGGCTTGCTCGCAACCGGATTCTGCGGTGCGCCCGGGGCAGGGGCAGCCGGCGAAGTAACAGGTGCAGCAGGTGACTTGTTCGGTGCTGTGGCTACAGGGGTTGATGGTGTCGCTGGCGTCAGCGGGATTGCTGGTTTGACCGGCTTGGCCGGACTGAGCGCATTCAAAGCCGCTGCTGCAGGTGTCGCCGCAGTACTGCTTGCTTTAGCTGCAGCCGTTGGGACAGCGGCCAGCGGAGCCTTAGCCGTTGCGGCGGCAGGAACAGTCAGCGGCGCACTCACTGCGGGCTTGCCTGCTTCCGGCTTGGCGGTTTCGGGCTTGCCTGTTTCAGGCTTGCTGTTGGTACTTGTCGCCGGCTTAGCTGCTTCTGGTTTAATGTCATCTGCTGGCTTCACTTCCTTGCTGGCTGCTTTGACCAGGGGCTCATCAGGTCGCTTACCTAACAAATAGTAATCAATCGCCTGACGGGCAATCGGCGCTGCCGCGGCCGCACCAAAACCGGCATTCTCAACAATCACGGCCAGCGCAATCTTGGGTTTGTCTGCCGGTGCAAAAGCAATGTAAAGCGAATGGTCACGCAGTCGTTCGGAAATTTTGCTGGCATCGTATTTCACATTACGGCTCAAAGCAGCAGCCTGCGCTGTACCGGTCTTGCCGCCTGAAACATAGGGAGCATTCGCAAAAGAATGCGCCGAAGTGCCTTCTTTGGTGACGCCGACCATAGCCTGCTTGATGAAATCAATATTCTCTTGTTTGAGCGGTATGCGGTAACTCTGCTTGGGCACCGTGAGTGTGCGGCCTTTGGTCGTGCCGTTCTCCACCGTCTTGACTAAGTGCGGTCGCATCACCACACCATTATTCGACAGATTCGACACCGCATGCGCCAGCTGCAAAGGTGTAAACGAGTTATAGCCCTGTCCAATGCCGACGGAAATTGTTTCACCTGCATACCATTTCTGCAGCTCAGGTCGCTTGAAGGTATTGCGCTTCCATTCGGCCGATGGCAAGACCCCACGACGCTCGTTGTCCAGATCAATGCCGGTCAACTGGCCGAAACCGAAGGGCTTCATGAAATCGTGGATGGCCTCTATGCCCAAATCATTGGCGAGGTTGTAGTAATAGGTGTTGCAGGACTGGACGATGGATTTATACATATCAACCCGTCCATGACCGCCTTCTTTATCGTCACGAAATTTATTATTGCCAAACCAAAAATAACCCGGGTCCATGATGGCCGATTCAGGCGTGCGCTTGCCCAGCTCTAGCGAAGCCAGCGCCATATAAGGTTTGAATGTTGAACCCGGTGGATAGCTGCCAATCAGTGGTCGGTTCAGCAAAGGCTTGTCGAGCGAGGTGTTCAGATCTTCCCAGCTCTTGGCATCAATGCCTTCGACAAAAAGATTCGGATCAAAGGTCGGCATGGACACATAGGCCAGTATGTCGCCCGTCTCAGGCTCAATCGCCACCAGCGCGCCACGACGATCGCCAAAAGCTTTTTCTATGATTTTTTGCAGCTCGATATCAACCGATAAAATCAGATTGTTGCCCGGCGTCGGTGCCGTACGCGACAAGGTTCTGACCGCGCGCCCTCCGGCAGAGACTTCGATTTCGTCATAGCCGGTAATACCATGCAGCTCGCGCTCGTAACTTTTTTCTATGCCTTCCTTGCCTATGTATTCAGTGCCGCGATAATTGGCTGCATCATCACTGTCTTCCAGCTTTTCAGCTTCGCGCTTATTGACGCGGCCGATGTAGCCAATCATGTGTGAAGCAGTTTGCCCGAGCGGATACTGACGGAACAGACGCGCCTGAATATCAACACCGGGAAAGCGATAGCGCTGTGCTGCGAAGCGCGCCACTTCATGGTCGCTCAGGCGGGTGCGGATGGGCAAACTCTCAAAAGTTTTTGATTCTTCCATCAGACGACGAAAGCGCTTGCGATCTTTATGCTGAATATCGACGATCAGGGCAAGATCATCGATCACTGCATCCAGATTACGATTGATTTTGGAGGGCGTGATCTCCAGCGTATAGGCTGAGAAATTGCGCGCCAGGATAACGCCATTGCGGTCAATGATAAGACCGCGATTTGGTACGGCCGGCACCACAGAAATGCGATTGCTTTCAGCGCGCTCAAAATATTCACTGTGGCGCACGGCCTGCAGCCAGAGAAAGCGCAGCATCAGCAGACCAAAGCAAACGAACACCACCAGACCCGCGACGGACAGCCGCAGCCTGAATAATTGTAGTTCGCGTTCGGTGTCTTTTATCTCGGTCACAGGGACAGCTCAGTCAAAAAGACTCGTGAAGATTAAATAGGGCGTGTTTCGTCATGATCGACGGCGCGCCGTTGTGGTGCCAGCAGCACCCAGCAGACCACAGGCCAGACCACGATGGACACCAGGCTTTGTGCAAAATAAGCCCAGTTCGGAAATTTGCCCGTCACTGCCAGCTGTATCAGAACCTGCACAATTTGCATCACCACTAGCAGGGGGAAAATATGCAATGCCTGCACAGTTGGCGGGAACCAGAGCACGCGACGATGGATGGTGATCGCGAAGTAGGACAACAAGGTATAGGCCAGTGCATTCTCACCCAGCAGAGAGGCGCTGTGCACATCCATCACCAGACCCATCAGGAATGCGATGCCTATGCCGACTTTGCGTGGCTGATAAATGCTCCAGAAGACCAGGGTGAGCGCCACAAAATCAGGCACCCAGCTCCAGCCGCCCCAAGGGAAAAGATTGAGGAAGAAGGCCGCCACCAGACTGAAGGCAATGAAGGCCGGATTGACCGGCAACAGGATGTGGTCTCTGTCCATCATGGCGCGGGTATACCTTCTCTATGCAAGCGCTTGGCACGCGGCTCCAGCGTTTCTATATTTTCTGCAGGCGGCGCCGGTACCTGCTGCGCAGGATCGGCCAGCAACACCAGTAACTGACGATGGCTGGACACGCCTGCCGTTGGCTGCAGCAGAATGCGGGCAAAGGCATCGGAGGTCTTGGTTTCCACTGTCGCTACCGTACCCACAGCCAGACCCGCCGGATAGACGCCGTCTATGCCCGAGGTAGTCAGCACATCGCCTTTTTGAATATCTGCATTTGATGCCATGAAGCGCAGTTCCAGCATGCCGGCCTGCCCGCGTCCATACGCTACGCTGCGTACACCGCTGCGCAAGACCTGCACCGGTATGGCGTGATCTTTGTCAGTCAGCAAGGTGAC
Source organism: uncultured bacterium (assembly GCA_903872555.1). Taxonomy (GTDB): domain Bacteria; phylum Pseudomonadota; class Gammaproteobacteria; order Burkholderiales; family Burkholderiaceae_D; genus Pernthalerella. The sequence continues at coordinate 3,130 of CAIQLE010000060.1, read as the reverse complement.
TTCAGAAGTGAATGGAAACACACGCGTTACCTGACCGACCACACCCAGATCATCAATCACCGGCTGACCGGCGATCAGGCCATGGCGCTGACCACGGTCGAGAATAATTTTGCGTGAAAAAGGATCACGCGCGTCATACAGAATTTCACTCATGACGGTACGCAGACCGATGCGCTCTGAAGCCTCAAGCAGTTTGCGCAGGTGAGCATTTTCAGCCAGCAGCTGACGGCTCTGCTGCAATTGCTGTGCATTCAGCACTTGCTGATCACGCATCAGGCGATTTTCTTCCTTCAGCGTGGAGAGTGATGAAAAGTATTCCGTGACTGCGTAGAAAGCATCGCGCGGCAGCATCGCCACTACCTGCAAAGGATAAAGCGCCACGCCTACGCCCTGACGCATGACGGTCAAGGCATGCATGCGCGAGTCGGCCATCAGCAGGGCAACCGCGATCAATGCAAAGAACAACATCTTGGCACGCGCAGATGCGCCTTGCTTGAAGAGTGGCGGTGGACTGTATTCCATCAGGATAAAGCGCTAATACCGTGGAAATGAATTTGAAATGGCCTGCGCACGACTTAGGGCACTGGCAGGGAGATTACATTATGTGCAAAGGCCGTTCGCAGACTGCACACGAACGGCCTTGCTGCATTATTCGTAAGAGAACAGCGAACCCAGCTTGTCCATGCGCTCAAGCGCCATGCCCGAGCCGCGCACCACGCAGGTCAAGGGATCTTCAGCCACCAGCACAGGCAGGCCCGTCTCTTCCATCAGCAGACGATCCAGATCACGCAGCAATGCGCCGCCGCCGGTCAGCATCATGCCTTTTTCAGCAATGTCGGCGCCCAGCTCAGGCGGGGTCTGCTCGAGCGCATTTTTAACGGCCGAAACGATGTTGTTGAGCGGATCTGTCAGCGCTTCCAGCACTTCATTGCTGGAAATGGTGAAGGAACGCGGAATGCCTTCGGACAGGTTGCGGCCCTTGACTTCCATCTCACGCACCTCAGTGCCCGGGAAAGCGGAACCAATTTGTTTTTTGATAGTCTCGGCTGTTTGCTCGCCGATCAGCATGCCGTAGTTGCGGCGTATGTAGTTGACGATGGCTTCATCAAACTTGTCACCACCGACGCGCACCGAACCTTTGTACACCATACCGCCCAGCGAGATGATGCCGACTTCGGTGGTGCCGCCACCAATGTCGACCACCATGGAGCCGGTGGCTTCGGACACCGGCAGGCCGGCACCGATAGCCGCAGCCATCGGCTCTTCGATCAGGAACACTTGCGATGCGCCGGCGCCCAGCGCTGACTCACGAATCGCACGACGCTCGACCTGGGTAGAACCGCAGGGAACGCAAATGATGATGCGTGGCGATGGCTTGAACAGCTTGGTGTCGTGCACCATGCGGATGAATTGCTTGAGCATCTGCTCGGTGACGGTGAAGTCGGCGATCACGCCGTCTTTCATAGGGCGGATCGCTTCGATATTACCCGGCACCTTGCCTAGCATCTGCTTGGCTTCCTTGCCGACCGCCTGGATATTTTTCTTGGCATTCGGGCCGCCCTGCTGACGAATGGCGACCACAGAAGGCTCATCGAGAACGATGCCCAGGCCACGCACGTAAATCAGGGTATTGGCGGTACCCAGGTCAATCGCCAGGTCATTCGAAAAATAGCTACGAAGGAATGCAAACATGAAATCTTGTCCTCAAGTGCCGGAACATTTTAGGTGCCGGCAGAAAAATTGCGAAATTGGCGCGAAATGCCCAGCGCGCGAAGGGCGGCTACTGCGGCCATTAACCTAGCATTCTACCTTATAATCCGAGCTAAATTGGCCGCTAGAAATGCTAAAAATCTGGCGGCCCGTTTGTTTTCCCCGGCGAAAATGCAAGCCCTGCGTAATTGCTATTTTTAGAATCTTTTTTACCATTGCGCCCTCCCGCGCCTGAATCCATGTCCCTGTCACTGACCGATATTGCGCGCTTATCCAAACTGGCGCAGCTCGAGCTCTCCGAGCAAGAAGCTGCCGATGCGCTGGCCAAGCTCAACGACATCTTCGCGCTGGTCGAACAAATGAAAGCGGTCGACACCACGGGCGTCGAGCCACTCGCCCATCCGGTGGCCGTCTGGCAAGAAGGCCTTTCCATGCGCCTGCGCGAAGACCGCGCCACCGAGCCCAACCGCCGCGATGACTACCAGCAGCCCGCCCCTTCGGTTCAGGACGGCCTTTATCTCGTCCCGAAAGTGATCGAATAATCACCACCGACCGACCGCGCCGGCCCGGCCTGCGCAGCCCCTCGTTACAGCGCCCCACACTTTCATGCACATTCAGACACTCAAACAACTCTCAGCCCAGCTGAAGAACAAACAGATTTCCGCCACTGAGCTAGCGCAGCTTTATCTCGACCGTATCGGCGCCAGCCAGCTCAACGCCTTCACCGGCATGAACCCGGAGCTGACGCTGACTCAGGCCAGAGAGGCTGACGCAAAAATCGCTGCCGGCGAGGCCGGCGAACTGACCGGTTTGCCCATCGCGCACAAGGATATTTTCGTCACCCGCGGCTGGGCTTCTACCGCCGGATCGAAGATGCTGGAAAGCTACAACAGCCCCTTTGATGCAGGTGTGGTCGATCAGTTCCGCAAAGCAGGCATGATTACGCTGGGTAAATTGAATTGTGATGAATTCGCTATGGGCTCATCGAATGAAAATTCCTATTTTGGCGCGGTCAAAAATCCCTGGGATACACGTGCCGTGCCGGGCGGCTCGTCGGGCGGCTCGGCAGCAGCAGTCGCTGGCGGCCTGACACCGGCCGCCACTGGCACCGATACCGGCGGCTCTATCCGTCAGCCCGCCGCACTGTGTGGCATCAGCGGCATCAAACCGACCTATGGCCGCGTGTCGCGTTACGGCATGATTGCCTTTGCTTCATCACTGGATCAGGGCGGACCTATGGCCTGGACAGCAGAAGATTGCGCCATGCTACTGAATGGCATGACAGCCTTTGATGAGCGCGACGCCACCAGCATAGAGCGGCCGGCCGAAGATTTTACTCAGCATCTGTGCGACAGCCTTCAGGGTCTGAGGATAGGCGTGCCACGCGAATATTTCGGTGCTGGCCTGGCATCGGATGTAG
>CAIQLE010000059.1 GCA_903872555.1 uncultured bacterium | reverse complement strand
GCTAATCTGTTTCGCCATAGTGTAGGCAAGGTGGCACCGCTGAAAGCACCTCCCAGAGTGACGCTACCCATACCTCAGCCACTGCCGATTGCGCGCCAGCGCATCGCCGATGATGCAGCGGTGCTGCAAGAATCCCTGTCCGATGAATTCAGTGTCGACACGCTGCTAGAAGTCGATGAGACACTGAGCTATGCGCGTGGCGGCATCGGTCCGGATGTGCTGAAAAAATTACGTGGTGGTGGCTGGGTGATGCAAGATCAGCTGGATCTGCATGGCCTGCGTGTCGATCAGGCGCGTGAGGCCGTGGCGCAATTTCTACGTGATGCGACCAAGCGCGGCTTTCGCTGCGTGCGCATCATTCACGGCAAGGGACTGGGCTCTATTGATAAAAAGCCCGTACTGAAAATCAAGGTCAGGAACTGGCTGGTGCAGAAGGAAGAGGTGATTGCCTTCTGTCAGGCGCGCGCAGCCGATGGTGGGAGTGGCGCGCTGATGGTGCTGCTGAAGGGCTGAGGGATGGGTAGCGCGCTGCGCCCTACCCATCCTGCACTGCATTGACTACATAAGACTTAGACCGCTTCTGAACCGGTCTCGCCTGTACGGATACGAATCACCTGATCCACGGATCTCACAAAAATCTTGCCGTCGCCAATCTTGCCGGTGCGTGCCGCTTTGATGATGGCTTCAACCGCGTGATCAACCACCTCTTCGCTAACCACGGCTTCAACTTTCACCTTGGGCAGGAAGTCGACGACATATTCAGCGCCGCGATACAGCTCGGTATGGCCCTTCTGACGTCCAAAACCCTTCACTTCAGTTACGGTCAGGCCGGTAACGCCCACCGTGGCCAGTGCTTCGCGCACCTCGTCGAGTTTGAATGGCTTGATGATGGCAGTGATCTGCTTCACAGAGTGCTCCTATAGTGATCTGATGATAAATGATTCGGCATGAGTGCTTACTCTTTGAATTTCGAAGTAATCGGGTAACGCCAGTCGCGGCCAAAGGCACGGTGGGTTACACGCGGCCCCACGGGTGCCTGACGGCGTTTGTATTCGTTGATCTTGATCAGGCGCGTAATTCGCTCTACATCTTCTTTACGATAACCCGCCGCCAGCAGTTCTGCAACGCCCTGCCCTTCTTCCATGTACATGCGCACTATGCCGTCCAGTATGTCATAGGGCGGCAGTGAATCCTGATCAGTCTGATCGGGACGCAATTCCGCCGAAGGGGCACGGGTCAGGATGCGCTCGGGGATGATCGCGCTGATGCCATTTCGGTAATGACAAAGATCATAGACCAGCGTCTTGGCTATATCTTTGATGACGGCATAGCCGCCCGCCATATCGCCATACAGCGTGCAATAGCCCGTCGCCATTTCACTCTTGTTGCCAGTTGTTAGGACAATCGCGCCTGTCTTGTTCGACAGTGCCATCAGCAGCGTGCCACGTATGCGGGCCTGCAAATTTTCTTCAGTTGCATCTTCGGGCAGGCCATCAAATTCAAAAGCCAGCGAGCTTCTGAAAGCATCAAAGCAATCGGCGATAGGAATTTCGTCATAGCGCACGCCCAGCCGCTGCACCATGTCGCGTGAATCCACCCAGGAGATCTCAGCGGTATAAGGCGAAGGCATCATGACGGCGCGCACTTTGTCCGCACCCAGTGCGTCGACGGCGATGGCGAGTGTCAGCGCAGAATCCACCCCGCCGGACAGACCAATGATCGCGCCCGGGAAACCATTCTTACCCAGATAATCACGCACTCCCAGCACCAGCGCTGAATACACCTGCGCTTCGGTACTGAGTGTGGCAGGCAGGGCCTGTACTTCAGGCTCAACACCATCGAAGCGCACGAGTGCAAAATCTTCCTCGAACTGCTTCAGCTGTGCGCACAGTTCGCCGCGCGCATTCAAGACAAACGAAGCGCCGTCGAATACCAGCTCATCCTGCGCTCCGACCAGATTGGCATACACCAGCGCCATGCCCTGAGCGCTCACATGGACTTGCATAACCTCACGCCGCAGATGATGTTTATGCATGTGATAAGGCGAGGCATTCGGTACCAACAGCACCTCAGCGCCTGCGGCACGTGCCTTGGCGGGCATCTCTGCAAACCAGGTGTCTTCACAAATATTGATGGCAAAACGCGTACCTTTGACGCTAAAGGTGCAGACCTCATCAGCGGCATCGAAATAACGCTTTTCATCAAATACGGTGTAATTCGGCAGTGCATGCTTGCGGTAGCTGGCAATCAATTTGCCGTTGCAGAGCACTGATGCAGCGTTGTAATGGGCTTCGCCCTCATTCAGTGGGTGGCCAACGATCACATGCACATCCTTCAGGTCAGCCAGTTCAGCGGCCAGCGCCAATAACGCCTGTGAAGATTTTGCGTAGAATGAAGGACGCAACAGCAAGTCCTCGGGGGGATAGCCCACGAGTGACAGTTCAGGGGTCAGGACTATATCTGCACCCTGCGCGGCGGCGCGGCGCGCAGCATGGGCTATGCGCTCGCTGTTGCCGGCGAGATCGCCGACGGTGCTGTTGATTTGGGCAATGGCTACGGTGACTGTCATTGAGACGAATTTTTCAATCAGCTGCTATGAGGCCGACTCTGCAAAACCAGAATTATCGCACGCGCATCCTTTCTTCTCTGGCCGAGGCTGGCCAGCCCGCCTGGGACGCACTGCTGCGCGCCCAGCCGGATGCCAATCCCTTCCTCAGTTACGCCTTCCTGCATGCCCTGCATGAATCGGGCAGCGCCTGCGAAGACTCGGGCTGGCAGCCGCAATACCTGAGCCTGTGGCAGGAAGATGTGCTGGTTGCCGCCCTGCCCATGTATGCGAAATTCCACTCCTATGGCGAATATGTTTTCGACTGGGCCTGGGCCGATGCCTACCGGCGCAACGGGCTTGAGTATTACCCGAAATTACTGTCAGCGATACCGTTCACCCCCGTCAGCGGATCACGCCTGTTAGCCGTCGATGAGGCATCGCGCGCTGCCTTAATCAGAGCACTCTTAGGTGTGCAGCAGGCTAGCGGCCTGTCGTCGACGCATATTCTGTATCCGCCTGAGGCAGAGGCACAGCAGCTGGCCAAGGCGGGTTTCCTGCTGCGTAAGGGCGTGCAGTTTCACTGGCAAAATCAGGGCTATGCGGATTTCGAGCAATTTCTCTCAACGCTAGAGCAAAAGAAGCGCAAGAACATTCGCGCCGAGCGGCGCAAGGTGCATGAGGCCGGCATCACGCTGCGACAAATACGAGGTGTGGACGCCAGCGAGGCCGACTGGAAGTTCTTCAAGCGCTGCTATGACGAGACCTATCGCGCGCATCACTCATCGCCTTATCTGAATCTGGATTTTTTTCTGCGTATAGGAAGGTCTATGCCAGAGAATCTGTTGCTAGTGGTGGCAGAACGGGAGGGCAAAGCGATCGCCTCTTCCCTGCTGGTGCATGATGGCCAGACGCTGTACGGGCGTTACTGGGGTGCGCTGGAACAGCATGCCTGCCTGCATTTTGAAACTGCGTATTACCAGCCGCTGGAATTTTGCATCGCCAACAAGATTGCCGCCTTTGAAGGCGGTGCGCAGGGTGAACATAAAATGGCGCGTGGCTTTTTGCCGCAAGCCACCTGGTCGGCGCACTGGCTGGCGCATCCTGGCTTTGCAGATGCGATAGAAAATTTTCTGTCGCGGGAGGGTAAAGGCATGGATGATTATGTGGATGAACTGAATGAGCGCAATCCATTTAAAAGCCATCCTGCAGGCAAATAAAAACGCAGAGCCGGTTGCCCGTGCTCTGCGTTCTTGCTGCTGATTGCTTTACTGATTTTTCTGCCTGAATACCTTCAGTGAACAGCTGAATTACCTACTGAATTACCTACTCAAATACGCACTGAATGCTTCAGGCACAGCCACATCAGAAATTCGGTTTGCTGGAGGTTTTCTTGTAAGCCTCAACGCCTTCCATGATTTCGGCACGGGCATCGTCCGGACCATACCAGCCGTCAATCTTCACCCATTTGCCAGGCTCGAGATCTTTGTAGTGCTCAAAGAAATGCTGAATCTGCTGCAGGCGCAGATCATTCATGTCTTCCGGCTTTTGCCAGTGGGTATAGATAGGCAGCACTTTGTCGACAGGTACTGCGAGTACTTTTGCATCGCCACCGGATTCATCGGTCATTTTCAGCACGCCTATCGGACGGCAACGAACCACGACACCGGGAATCAGCGGGAAAGGTGTGATCACCAGCACATCCACAGGGTCGCCATCGTCAGCGATGGTATGTGGCACATAGCCATAGTTGCAAGGGTAATGCATGGCGGTACCCATGAAGCGGTCAACGAAGAGCGCACCGGATTCCTTATCGACTTCATATTTGATCGGATCGGCATTCATCGGAATTTCGATAATGACGTTGAAATCGTTCGGCAAGTCGCGGCCGGATGGGACGTGGTTCAAACTCATCGTTTACCTCGGGTGATATAAAAATTAAAGACTGAAAATAAAACAAAAACTAAAAGCAAAAGAACCAAGCCTGTCAGTTCAGCATAAAAACTGAAAATAAAGCTTTTAAATAAAATTTAAAAACGATCACAAGTG